>JBGQGS010000019.1:0-22819 GCA_041497555.1 Candidatus Dormibacteraceae bacterium
CGGCCGTCGCGATGGTGAGGGACATCATCTCGAACAGCGGGTCAATCACCGTCGCGCAGCTGCGCGATCGGATGGGCGCCAGCCGGCGCCCGGTGCTCGCGCTCCTCGAGCACCTTGACGCCGAGCACGTGACGCGCCGCGTCGGAGACTCCCGCGTATTGAGATAAGGGCGGTCGATGAAGCGTACGGCTCAGCTCCATGAGGTTGGGATTGGTACAGTTCGCGCCAAATGCGAATCGCGGACATGCTCGCCCGATCCCGGCCGAGCGTCTCGTTCGAATTCATGGCGCCACGCGACGAGGGAGAGGTCGACGTGCTCGAGCGGACGATCTCGGCCTTGGCCGGTCACGCGCCCGACTGGGTTTCCGTCACCTACCGCCTGCGCACGGGTGAAAAGACGCTCGAGCTGGTGACGCGGATCAAGCGTCACTACCACATCGAGGCGATGGCCCACCTAACGTGCGCAAACGCACCCGACCGGACGCGGCAGATACTCAACTGGATGGAGCGGGAGGGAATCGCCAACGTCCTCGCGCTGCGGGGCGACACGCAGAACCCCGGGCAGCCGTTCACGCCGGCTGATCCTCAGCTCGCCCACGGAAGCGACCTGGTTGCGTTTGTGCGCCGGAACGGTTATCGCATCGGCATCGGCGCGGCCTGCAGCGCGGAAATGCATCCAGAGAGTCCGAACCTCGAACACGAGTTTCAGTACATGAAGCTAAAGGTCGAGGTGGGGGCGGACTTTCTCATCACCCAGCTCTTCTTCGACAACCGCTTCTATTTCGACCTCGTTGCGCGAGCCCGAGCCGCCGGCATCACCGTCCCGATCGTTCCCGGCCTGATGCCGGTTCCGAGCCGCCGCTCGCTGGCCGTCATGACAGCGATGTCAGGAGCCACGGTTCCGGCCGCACTTCACTCTGCCATCGAACAGGCGCCAGACGACGAGGCCGTGCGCGCCATCGGCGTGCGGCACTGCATCGCGCAGTGCGCCGAGCTGCTCGAGGCTGGCGTGCCCGGTCTGCACTTCTACACCTTCAACCGCGCGCGCGGACCGGTCGAGATCCTGGCCGCGCTGCGCGGCCAGCAACTCCTCGCCTCGTAGTCAACGATTTGATGCTCGCGGGAATCGACCTCGGCGGGACGCAGGTGCGGGTCGCGCTCGCGCGCTCGGATGGAAACCTGATCGCTAGCGTCAAAACCAAAACGCCGCTGCTCGGGACTCCGCAAGGGATGGTCGATTGGGCCGCGGCCGAGATCGACCGGCATCGTGGCCGCGAGAAGGTGCGCAGCATCGCCATCGGCGCGCCAGGCCCGATCGACGTCAAGCGTGGAGTGCTCGTGAATCCGCCGAATTTGCCAGGCTGGCGCAACGTGCCGCTGGCCGCGATGCTCAGCCGCGCGACAGGCGCCAAGGTCCACCTCGCCAACGACGCCGACATGGCAGGGCTCGGAGAGTTCCATCGCGGAGCCGGCCGCGGCACGCGCAACATGGTGTACATCACCTGGTCGACGGGTGTTGGCGGCGGGCTGATCATCGACGGCAAGCTGCATCGCGGGGCCCATGGCACTGCGGGGGAGATCGGGCACATGATCATCGATCCCAACGGTCCGCTCGACCAATGTGGCCAGCACGGCTGTCTCGAGGCGTTCATAGGCGGCGCGAACCTGGCGCGAGAGACCGGCCATCCTGCCGCCGAGCTGTTCGCTGCCGCGGCGCACGGCAACGAGCACGCGCGGGTGGTCGTCGAGCGGGCAGCGCGCTTTATGGGCATGGCGCTGATCAGCCTCACCAACGCAATCGACCCGGAGATCTTCGTGATCGGCGGGGGCGTTTCCCGATCGTGGGCGCTGGTCGAACCAACGATCGTCGAGACGCTGCACTCGTCACCGTTCATCAAGCCGGCCCGCCGGCCACGCGTGCGCCGTGCCCGACTGGGCGATCGCGCCGGACAGGTTGGAGCCGTGGAATGGGCTCGGATCAACCAGTAAACGACGAGGAAGTGCTCCGGCTTCTCAGGCGAGCCGCAGACGAGCTCAGCGTGCGGGCCTGGGTCGTCGGCGGTTACGTTCGCGACAAGATCCTCGGCCGGCCTCACCCGAATCCCGACGTCGTCGTCGAGGGCGGTGACGCTTTGAAGCTGGCCGAGCGCTTCGCCGAACTTGCCCGCGCGGGGCCGCCCGTCACGTTCGAACGCTACGGCACTGCGCAGGTCACGCTCCCGGGGCACCTCGTCGAGTTCGTCACCGCTCGCGCCGAGTCGTATGCGCCCGAATCGAGGAAGCCCAACGTGCGCCCCGCCACCCTGGTGGAGGATCTCCGGCGGCGCGACTTCACCGCCAACACGCTGCTGATGGACTTTGACGGCAAGGTCCACGATCCGCTCGGCGGGCGGAGGGACCTCGAGGCGCGCATCCTGCGCACTCCGACCGACCCGCTCCGCACCTTTGCCGACGATCCACTGCGCATGCTCCGAGCTGTCCGGTTTGCCTCGGAGCTCGGCTTCGAGCTTGCGCCCGACCTCCTGCCCGCCATGCGCCAGATGAAGAGCCGGCTCGCTCCGCCGGTCATCTCCGTTGAGCGCATGGCGGAAGAGCTGCGGCGGATGCTCGGTTCGGAGCGTCCACGCCTTGCCATCGAGCTGCTGGACGCAGGCGAGCTGCTCGAGATCGTTCTCCCGGAGCTTGCTGCCTGCAAGGGCGTACTGCAGAGCGGCTATCACACCCACGACGTGTACGGGCACACCCTCCTCACGGTCGAGCGGGTGCCCAGCGACCTGGTCTTGCGCCTGGCGGCGTTGTTTCACGACGTCGGCAAGCCTCCCACCGCCACCCCTGACGGCGCTTTCACCGGCCACGAGAACGTCGGAGCGGAGCTGGCAAGGGCGGCGCTGGAGCGGCTTCGCTTCCCACAAAGGGAGATCGACACCGTGGTCGAGCTGGTCCGCTTGCACCTGCGACCGGTTTACTACCGTTCGGAATGGTCGGACGGCGCGGTCAGGCGCCTGGCTCGCGACGCCGGCGCGCAGCTTGACCGTTTGATCGCCCTTGCCCGCGCTGACGTTGGTGCGTCCGCCTATCCCGAACCCGAGAAGCTGGACGAGCTGCAGGCTCGAATCGAGGCCGTACGATCCGAAAAGCCGTCCCGCCTCACGCCATTGGTTACCGGCGAAGACGTGATGCGCGCGCGTCGCATCGGCCCGGGGCCTGAGGTCGGGCGCGTCAAGCAGCGCCTGCAAGAGCTGGTCATTGACGGCGAGATCACGCCCACGCGCGAGGCCGCGCTCGAGTACCTGGCGGCCCATCCGGATTTCTGATCGCCGGGACCCCCCGGAGCCGGTTATGCTGCCACAGGTGGTGGAGCCCAGCGTGATGCTGGGGCTAGGGAGGTGCAACGTGACTGATGCCGTAATGGAGACGGTCGGGGTTTCCAGCTCGAACGGTGGTCCTGAGCCACACGGGCTCGAGCCGAGGGCCACGGTCCTGGCCCGGGACGACGTTTTTGCCGGAAAGCTCCAGGTCAAGGGCGGCGGCCAGGTCCTTGGGAATTTCAGCGGTCAGATCGACTGCGACGGCGACCTGCTGATCGGCCCCGAGGCCCACGTCGAGGCGGACATCCACAGCGCGAGGGTGACGATCGCCGGTTTCGTCCGCGGCAACATAGTCGCGGTCAGCCGGCTGAAGATCGCGACCACTGGCCGTCTCGAGGGCGACGCCAAGGTCGGTGCGCTGGTGGTTCAGGAAGGTGGCGTCCACCATGGTGTGATCCGTGTCCATCCCGAAGGCGTCCCGGAGTCTGAGCCGGTGGCTATCGTCGATGCGTCTTCGCGTCCGTCGGTCGTAGCCTTGAAGACTATGCCTAACCCAGTCGGCCGGGTCAGGAAGTTCTGGGGTGAGTTCTTCTAGAAGACCGTCGAAGAGGTCGTCCCGGGCCAAGGCGTCCGCCGGGCGCGCGCCAAAGGGCCTCAAGGCCACGCGGCCGGCGACCCGCGCCACAGGGCCGGCCACCGGCGCCAGACGGGCGGCCGGCACCAACCACAAGACGCGGCGCGCCCATGTCGCGCTGCCGCCCAATGCTGCGCCACCCAACCCTTCCGGCCCGGCTCCGAGGCAGGCGATTCGCCTACCGGGGTCGACCTCATCGCGCCTCACGATCAAGCCCGGCGCCCCAAAGCCCCCGAGGGCGCAACTCGAGCTTTCGGCCAAGCCACGGCCGAGTGGCCTCCGGCTCCTCAGTGAGGTGGAGCTCGATGAGGACGAAGTGCTGATCGATAGCTTTGACGCCACACTGGACGGGGTCACGGTGCGGGTGACGGCCGTGCTCGAGCGTACGTGCGTTTATGTCGACAGGGGCGGCGACCGCCGGCTTGCGCGCAAGAACGACCTCTGGGTCGAAGCGGACAAGCTGCCTGTCCGCCGCCGCAGTCTGGGCTAACTCTTCGTATACGCTGGGGAGCAGATGATCGAGGAGCCGAAGATCAATCGCAACCTGGCGCTCGAGCTGCTCCGGGTCACCGAGGCAGGAGCCCTGGCGGCAGCGCCGCTGCAGGGACGAGGCAACAAGGAAGCGGCCGACGCGCGGGCGGTGGACGCGATCCGGAGCGCCCTGGCGTCGGTCGACATGAAGGGCACGGTTGTGATCGGCGAGGGCGAGAAGGACGCGGCCCCGATGCTCTACTTCGGCGAGCCGATCGGTAACGGCCTCGAGCCTGAGGTCGACGTCGCGGTCGATCCCATCGAAGGCACGAGCCTGACCGCATCGGGCCTTCCAGGCGCCATCTCGGTCGTCGCGCTGGCCGAGCGTGGATCGATGTTCACGACACACGTCCACTACATGCAAAAGCTGGTCGTCGGCCGGCGAGCGCGCGGCGTAATCGACCTCGAGATGCCAGTCGAGTGGAACCTGCGGCGAATCGCGAAGGCGGAGGGCCTTCCGGTTCAGGAACTCACAGTCGTCGTGCTCGACCGCGACCGAAACAACGAGGTCATCGCGCAGATTCGCGACGTGGGCGCCCGGATCAAGCTCATCACGGCAGGGGACGTTGCCGGGGCGCTCGAAGCGGCCCTCGAGACCAGGTTTGGGATCCACTGCATGATGGGCTCGGGCGGCGCGACCGAAGGTGTGCTCGCCGCGTGCGCGATCAAGACGATCGGCGGGGACATGCAGGCGAAGCTCGCTTTCCGCGATGACAAAGAGAAGGAGATGGCGGTCAAGGAGGGGCACAAGTCGAACAAGGTGCTTTGCCTCGATGACCTGTGCTCGGGCAATGACATCTTCTTCGCCGCCACCGGCATCACGTCTGGCGACCTGTTGAAAGGCGTGCGCTACGAGGACGTGTACGCGTACACGCAGTCCATGGTCCTGCGTTCCGCCTCCGGCACGATGCGCATCGTGGACGCTTACCACCCAATCGAAAAATTGCGGGCGAAGGGCTTGCTGCCAGAGCAGGTCGCGGTCCGCTGAGCGCTTCGGAAGCGGGGCAGTTCCTGGTCGCGGCCGGCAAGTCGCTGGGCGCCCGGCAGTGGGAATGGATCGCCACGGCGCGAATTCTTTCCCGCCTGCGGGAGTCGACTGCTGCGGTCGAACAGGTGCTCGACGAACTGCTTTCGAGCGCGGACCAGGCGATGGTCAACGCGTTCACCGGTGGTTTTCGGGTCGCCCAGACGCAGCTCGCCATCAACAAGGCGCTGCCGGATCCCAATGCGGCGGCGGCGGCGCTCGAGTCGGCGCAGATCGTCGCGCTGGCGATCCTGGTTCGCGAGCAGATGGACCCGGCACAGTTCGATGTCGCGTACCGGCCCTTCGCGACGGTCCTGCCAGGTCCCGGGTACCAGCCCGCGCCGGCCGTCGATCGCCAGATCGCCGCCTTCCTGCGCGCGCTGCCGACCCTCTCGGGCCAGCCGGAAGCGGAGGTCGCCGCGGTCGCCAAGGCTTTGAGCGAGCGGCCCAAACCGACCGCTCCGACCGGCGCTGTAGGCGGGCTCGGCGCCATCGGCGCACTTGCCACAGGCCTCGACCCGGCGGCGAACTTTGCGACAGCCTGGAAAGAGGTCATCGCGACCGCCAACCAGTCCGGCCGGACTCACGCGTTCCGGGCGATGCAGGACAGCGCCGAGCAGTCTGCGCCCCACGACGGACTCGGAATCGTCGGATTCGCCGGCGTGGCGGCCGGCGGGATCTTCATGCGGGATGTCCTGCCGATTGAGAAGGTGCTCTTGCTTTACGAGCCGTTCGCGGCCGCCATCCCTTACGAGAAGCTGATCTAGCCGTTAGGCCGTTCGAACCCCGGCCGCCTTTTCCAGGCCCAGCTCCTCGACCGCAACCTCCCGCATCTTGAACTTCTGTATCTTCCCCGTGACGGTCATCGGGAACGAGTCGACGAATTTCCAATGCCGCGGGATCTTGTACGTCGCGATCTTGCCCTTGCACCAGTGGGCGAGCTCCTCCCCGGTGAGCGTGGCCCCCTCGCGGGGCTTGACCCAGGCCATGACGTCTTCGCCGTACTTCTCGGAGGGCACGCCGATCACCTGCACATCCGCGACATTTGGGTGGCCGTAGAGGAACTCCTCGACCTCGCGCGGGTAGATGTTCTCGCCGCCGCGAATGATCATGTCTTTGATCCGGCCGACGATGTTGAGGTAGCCTTCGGCGTCCATCGTCGCCAGGTCGCCGGTGTGCATCCAACGGGCCGGGTCGATGGCCTGGCGTGTCGCCTCCTCGTTGTTCCAGTAGCCACGCATGACGATGTAACCGCGGCTGCACAGTTCGCCGGGAGTGCCTCGCGGCATGACCTCTCCGGTAGCCGGATCGACGATCTTGATCTCGACGTGCGGATGAACGCGACCGACGGTGGACACTCGCCGCTCCAGCGGGTCGTCGGTTGCGCACTGGGTCGAGACCGGGGATGTCTCGGTCATGCCGTACGCGATTGTCATCTCTGGTATATGCATCACCGTCTGGACTTTCTTCATGACCTCGACCGGGCACGGTGAGCCCGCCATGATGCCGGTGCGCAGCGAGCCGAAGTCGAACTCGTTGAATCGCTGGTGCTCGAGCTCGGCGATGAACATGGTCGGCACGCCATAAAGCGACGTGCACCTTTCCGTTTGCACGGTCTCCATCGTCATCACCGGGTCGAACGCCTCGGCCGGTACGACCATCGTCGCGCCGTGCGTGGTGCAGGCAAGGTTGCCGAGCACCATGCCGAAGCAGTGATAGAAGGGCACGGGGATGCACACGCGATCGTGCTGGCTGTACTTCAGCGTTTCCCCTATGAAGAAACCGTTGTTGAGGATGCTGTGATGGGTCAGAGTCGCGCCTTTCGGGAATCCGGTGGTGCCTGAGGTGTACTGGATGTTGATCGGATCGTCGAACTGCAGGGAGGCTTCGACCGCGTGCAGCTCAGCTTCGCTCGTGTTCGAGGCGTCGCGCTTCAGTGCCTCCCAGCCGTCTTCGATCACGAGCGCCTCTCGCAAGCCGGGACACCTTCCCTTGACCTCGGCCAGCATCGCCGTGTAATCCGCCTGGCGGAAGCCGGCCGAGAGAATGAGAAAGCTGATGCCTGATTGATTGAGCACGTATTCCAGCTCCGACGTCCGGTAGGCAGGATTGATATTGACGAGGATCGCCCCCATCGCGGCCGTCGCGTACTGGACGACGACCCACTCGAATCGGTTGGGCGACCAGATGCCGACTCGATCGCCCTTCTTCACCCCGCGCGCCATGAGCCCGCGGGCGACGACCTCACACTGCGCCACGAGCTCGCGATACGTTGAGCGATGGTTCTGGTGTGTGACCACGAGCGCTTCGCGATCGCCGAACCGCGCGGCCGTGCGTCGCAGGTTCTGAAAGATCGGCTCACCCAGGAGTGGAACCTCGCTGGCACCGTGCACGTAACTTGGCTCAGGCATTTCGATCCTCCCGAGAATGATTGTGCTCCTTGGTCGTCCTGGGAAAACAAACCCCTTGACAATGACGCCTGTCCGTCGCAATTTGCTCTTGTTCGTTCGTCCGGGTCCACTGTCAGTTCACGCAAGGGTTGGCCTCCACAAGTAGGCAACGGCCGTAAGCGGCGCAGAAACCAGCAGCGTGTCACCCGGTGGCATCCGGTCGAGGCGGTGTCCGCTGCAGGCGCCGCCTCGTTTTATGGAGCGCGATCGTCCGCCGGCATACGTGCGTCTGGTTCGCGAGCCTGCCCGCGATGCCGTGGTCAGCGAACCGACTTGATGCGACTGACCAGGATCGTGCCGAGGAAGAGGAAGACGACTGCGCTGGAGAACACCACCCGGTAGCCTGAGTTTCCGTGTGGGCCGTTCAAGGCATCGATGAGTGGTCCGCCGAAGAACGGGATGATCGCCTGGGGCATGGTCAGCGCGATGTGGAAAAGACCCATGTCTTTGGCTGACTGGCTTTTGTCGGGCAGCGTGTCGCAGGCAAGGGCCCAGTCGACGGCGAAGTAAAGCCCATAACCGACCCCGTACGCGATCCCCAGAGCAAACACCAACGTGATGGCGGTGGGGTAGAACGCGATGAAGATGATTGCGACGAACGCCTGAGCTCCGCCGGCCAGGTAGACGAAGACCTTGCGCCGGTGCCAGCGGTCGGAAAGGAGCCCGCCGAAGAATCCGAACGGCAGCGCGGTCAGCACGACCACCAGGAGCCAGTTCGAGGTGAACGTGTCGGGGCTGGTGGTGGGCGTAAGGACGACATCTCGGAAAAAGTTGTGCAGGTTGTACAGGACAGCCGTGATCCCGCTCGAGATCATCAGCCGGGTGAAGACGACCCAGGCAAAGTCACCCTCGTGCAGCGGCCTCAGGAACTCGCGGATCGCGTCGCCCATGGGGCGCCTGGGGTGGGTCGGGATGGGGGCCAACCCTTCACCGCGTGCGGCCCAGATCGTCGGGACCAGCGTGAGGGCGATGACCCCAATGAAGATCAGATAGATCGCTCGGTTCGAGCCAAGCAACGACGTGACGCCCAGGCCGCCGCCGATGCCGAGCTGGGTCATCGTGGCCAGGAAGCCGCTGGCCTTGCCGAACTGCTGGGCGGGCACCACGTCCGGGATGATCCCGGCGTAGGCCGCACCCGCCGCATTGAAGAAGAACTGGACGATGACGTAACCGACGACGATTTGCGGATAGTTGCCGGCCGTCATCACCAAGATCAGGCCGGGAATCGTCAGCAGGGTGCCTGCGACCATGATCGGCCGGCGGCGTCCAAACCGTGTGTTCATACGATCGGACCATGCCCCCACGAGGGGAGGCACGGTCATGGCCAGAAAGCCACCGATGCCGATGGCGAAGCCGATGGCTCCGTTCTGGGCGCCCTTGGCCACGACCTGGTCGACCTGGCTCTGGATCAGCACCGTGGTCAGCGGTATCCACATGAAGTTGCTGCCAAACCAGAAAGCACTCAGGGCCGTGTGGCGGAGGTTGCCAAACCGGTCCTGAATCGGCGTCACCTCCGCGACCGCAGACACCCCGCAAGGCTAAGTTAAGTAGGTTCCCCGTGGGTACCAAAAAGCTGTAGGCTTTGGCGGCCCCCATGCCGTCTATCTTTTCGCGCGCCAAAGAGGTCTTGGTCGATATACCGCGACACGGCAAGCTCGCTTATTGCCTGTTGCGGGACGACCGCGTGCCCGCCGCACCAAAAGCCATTCTCCTGGCGGCGCTAGGTGTGATCGTCAGCCCGATCGACTTCCCGGCCTGGATTCCGGTCCTGGGGGAGTTCGACATGCTCGCCCTCGGCATCCTGGCCGTGGAGACGTTCATCGAAGCGTGCCCGGAGGACCTGCGTAACGAGCACCAGGCGGCGATCAAGGCGAAACAGAGCATTTTCGATCGAGACGTGCGTGACACGGCCGGCGCCGCGCGCTACGGAGCTGGGCGGATGATGAAGCGCGTCCGCGCGCGAGTGCGGCGTAGGGACGAATATCAATCTGTATCGGAGGGGCTACGGAATTGAAGGTGATGCTGACCAAGGATGTGGACAACGTCGGGCGCGCCGGCGACGTGAAGGAGGTGGCAGACGGCTACGGCCGCAACTTCCTGCTTCGCCGAAAGCTGGCCGTGGTCGCGGGCAAGGGCGTCGAAACCGAGGCAAAGCGGTTGCGGGATGCCGCGGTCAAGCGCGAGACGAAGGACCGCGTCGAGGCTCAGGCGTTGGCCGATGAGATCGACAACAAGACAGTCGTCGTGCGGCTGAAGGTGGGCGCCGAGGAGAAGGCATTCGGCTCGATCACCAACCAGGACGTCGCGAGCGCGTTGAAGGCCCAGCACCGCGTGGAGATCGACCGCCACAAGATCGATTTGAAGGAGCCGATCAAGACACTGGGCGAGCATCAGGTCTCCCTCAAGCTCCACCGCGACGTCGCTGCTCATGTCAACGTGATCGTCACTCAGGACCGGTAAATTCGACGTTGGCGACGACGATCCCTCTCGTGCCCGGGAGGGTGCCACCCCACGACCTCGACGCGGAGATGTCGGTGCTCGGGTCGATTCTGCTCGACCCGCTTTCCGTCGCCAAGGTCCTGCAGTTCCTGCATCCGGAGGACTTCTACCGAGAGAACAACGGGCAGATCTTCCGCGCGTCGCTTGACCTTTTCGCCGCGGGTGAGCCGATCGACAACGTCACCCTCGCCGCGCAGCTCCAAACGATGGGGTTGCTTGACCGTGTCGGTGGGCGAGCGCAGCTCGCGTCCATGCAGGGCGCAGTGCCGACCGCGGCGAACATCGAGTACTACGGCCGCATCGTCAAGGAGAAGGCTTACAAGCGCCGGCTGATCTCGGCGGGCTCGAACATCGCCGGCTTCGGTTACGACGATTCGGTCGAGGCCGAGGAGGCGATCAACCAGGCGCAGTCGCTGGTGTTCGGAGTCGCCGACGACCGCGACCAACGCGAGCTGTCACGGCTCTACGACCTGCTCGGTCCGGCGATGGAGCGAATCTCCCTCCAGATGGAGAGCGGGCAGGGGATCGTAGGGATCCCCACTGGATTCCACGACCTGGACCGGATGACGGGTGGGTTCAAGGATTCGGACCTGATCATCGTGGCAGGCCGACCTGCGATGGGAAAGACGAGTTTGGCACTCAACATCGCTTTGCATTCGGCGTTGGAGGCGAAGAAGTCGATTGCGATCTTCAGCCTCGAGATGTCGAAAGAACAGCTGACCGAGCGATTGTTGACCGAGCAAGCGCAAATCGACGCTCAGCGAATGCATCGAGGTCTGTTGACAGAGTCCGAGTTCGACCGCGTGTCGAACGCGCTCGGCCCCCTTGGCGAGGCTGCAATCTTTATCGATGACACCCCGGTGATGGACGAGCTGAGCCTGCAGCTCAAAGCTCGCCAGGCCAAGATGCGTCACAACATCGACATGATCCTCATCGACTACTTGCAGCTGATGCACGGTCGCGCCCGAGGCGACGACAACCGGGTCCAGGAGGTGTCGTCGATTTCGCGAGCCCTCAAGGGATTGGCTCGCGAGCTGCGCATTCCGGTGATCGCCATCTCGCAGCTCAGCCGCGCTCCGGAGCAGCGTCCCGACAAGCGCCCGATCCTGAGCGACCTTCGTGAATCCGGCTCGATTGAACAGGATAGTGACGTTGTCATCTTTTTGTTTCGACCCGAGTACTACAAGTCCGACGAGAGGCCGGGTATCGCCGAATTGCACGTCGCCAAGCACCGCAACGGCCCGACCGGCATGATCGAGCTCAAGTTCCGCCGCGATCACACACGGTTCTACAACCTGGAGACGCGCCGGCCCGAGCCAGGCACCGAGTAGACCTTTGGTCATCATCCTCGTCGGCGGCCAGTGGGGCGACGAAGGTAAGGGGAAGGTCATCGACTTCCTCGCTGCGAAGGCCGACATGGTCATTCGGTCGCAGGGCGGCAACAACGCCGGTCACACCGTGATCACCGAGCACGGCGAGTTCAAGTTCCAGCTCATCCCGTCCGGCATCCTCTACCCGCATTGCGTCTGCGTCATCGGCAACGGGGTGGTCGTCGATCCGGTCGTGGTGCTCCGCGAGATCGCTCAACTGCGGGAGCAAGGCGTCGAGCCAAGGAACCTGATCATCAGCGAGCGTGCGCACATGGTGATGCGGTATCACCCGCTGTTCGACCAACTCGAAGAGGAGGCGCGGGGCGACGATCGCCTGGGCACCACATGGCGCGGCATCGGGCCCGCGTATGCGGACAAAGTCCGGCGAATCGGCTTCCGCATCGGCGATCTCCAGAAGGAAGCCTTCATGCGCAAGAAGCTTGCCTTCGTGGTCGACCAGGTGAAGAACCCGATCCTCACGAAGCTCTACGAGAAAGAGGCCTACGACTGGTCGAGCATGCTCGGCGAATACATGGGCTATGCGAAACACCTTGATCCCTACATCAAGGACACGTTCCCGATCATCCAGGAGGCGCTGGACCGAAAGGCCAACATCCTCCTGGAGGGCGCGCAGGCCACGATGCTCGACCTGGACTTTGGCACCTATCCCTACGTGACGAGCTCCAACCCGACTGCCGGCGGCGCACTGACCGGCAGTGGCATCCCTCCGACGAAGGTCGACCTGACGATCGGAGTCTTCAAGGCGTACACGTCGCGGGTCGGCTATGGCCCATTCCCGTCTGAACTACTCGACGAGGTGGGGGACCAGATCCGCGAACGTGGCCACGAGTTCGGCACCGTCACCGGCCGGCCCCGCCGCATTGGCTGGTTCGACGCCGCGGTCGCGCGCTATTCCGCGCGGTTGAACGGCGTCGGCTGCGCCGCGTTGATGAGACTCGACATCCTTGACGACCAGCCACTGCTCAAGATCTGCACCGGTTACGACTTCCGCGCCAAGCGCTACGACCATCCGATCGCCAACATCTCTCACTACAAGCACTGCAAGCCTATCTACGAGGAGATGTCTGGTTGGGAGACGAACATCGGCGCCGCCCGCGAGTGGGAAGACCTGCCCGAGCGGTGCCGGGCCTACATCGAGCGGATCGGTGAGCTGATTGGTGTCCCCATCGAACTGGTCGGCACCGGGCCGCGGCGCGACCAGTTCGTCACCCGCGGCCGCAAGCTCTTCGACTGAACCGGCCGGCCGGTGATGAATTGAAAGCCAAGCCGCCTGTCGCGCTGGAGCTGACCTGGTCGCAGGTTCACGCCTTCCGACTCGAGCGTCACCACCTGACGCGGCGCGCGCCGCGGAAGGACCTCGTCATGGTGACCGGCGCCCTCGGCGGTGCGCAGGCGCAGCTCATGTCAGCCGCCGAGATGCAGATTGGGGTCCGCGTCGCCTGTCGCACGACCGACGTCCGAGACGCCCTGTGGAGGCACAAGACGCTCGTCAAGACGTGGCTCATGCGCGGCACCTTGCATCTCATCCCCGCCGAAGACCTCCGGGTCTACGCCGCCGCCATGCACACGCGCTGGATCCGGATCAGCAACAGCTGGCTGAAGTTCGTCCAGCTCTCAGAACCTGAGCTGATGGAGCTCGTCTCTGCCATCGGTGACGCCCTGGACAGCCGGCCTAGAACGCGCGAGGAGCTCGTCGATCAGGTCGGGAAGGGCCGCTCGGACAGCGTGCGGCTGGTGCTCAGGTCGGGCTGGGGAGGCCTGCTCAAGCCTGTCGCGCGAAACGGCTTGCTGTGCTTCGGGCCGAATCGTGGACCGAGCGTGACGTTCGTCCGACCCGATCAATGGCTGCCCGGATGGAAGCAGGTCGATCCTGATGAGGCGCTCGTTGAGGTTGCCCGCCGGTACCTGCGCGCCTATGGGCCCGCCACCAAGCAAGACTTCGCCCGATGGTGGGGCAACTGGCCTGGCGTCGGCGTCGCCGCCTGGGAAGGCCTTGCCGGCGAGCTCGCGTCGGTTTCAGTCGAAGGTCGGCGAGCGGACCTGCTGGCACGCGACCTCGATGCGATCGCCGGCCAACCGTCTGCGGTCCGGGTGCAGCTGCTGCCTTCGTTCGATCCCTACCTGATGGGGCACGCAAGCCGCGACCACCTGTTCGAGGCCATCCACGCGCCGAAGGTCAGCCGCACCGCGGGCTGGATCTCAGCTGTCGTCCTGGTTGATGGCCGGGTGGCCGGGACCTGGTCGCACGCGGCAGCAAAAGAGACCCTGCGCATCACGATCGAACCGTTCCGGCGCATGACGTCGAAGACGATTGCGGAGGTGCGTCGCCGGGCCGAATCACTTGCAGCGACACTCGGCCTGGCGAGGGCCGAGGTCCGGGTCGTCTAGCCCCCTAGCCGGCCCGCGGAATGCTCTTGACGACCCTGAGATTCTCCTCACGCTCGCGCAGGCGGCGCGACCGCTTCCAACGCTCCGAGGTCAACGAGCCTCCCCAGAACACCAGCACGAACACCGCCATCACCGCCTGCACGCCGGCCACCGTGAAGAACGAAGCTTCGATGCCGTAGCCGCTTCGCCTCAACCCGACCGCGAGAAGGCCGGCGCCAAAGCCGAGCACGGGACGAATCGCCCATGACCCAGGGAGGAGGCGCCGGTCGGAGAGCAGAAACGCGGCGGCGAACCACGTCGGGCCGCTGTCCAGCTGGAAGGCGTAGTCCCAGTGAAACGCATAGATCGGAACAAGCGCCCCGAGCAGGAATGTGACGAGGACGACCAGGCTCACGCGACGTGCATATGCGAACCACGCGGCTCCGATCGCGACCGCAAGCATGGAGGTGGCGAAGACTGGTCCCGGCACGTTACCGACATAGAGGCGGATCGGGTCGATCGGGGCGGAGGGTGCGCTGAAGAAGTGGTACCAGACGCTGATCGGGTCGTCGAATCGTTTGCCGCTGGCCGGATTGACGTAGGCAAATGGCGCACCCCGCGTGATCAGCGCGATAGCGGCGTATGCGAGCAACCCGGCTTGAGCGCGGATCGCCGGGATATAGCGTGCCCGCAGGAGCTCGAGGATCACAGCGAGGACCGCGATCTCGATCGAGGTGACGAGGCCCGCCCCGACTCCGACGAGGGCGACTCCGAACACAGCCGCAATCAGCGGGCTCGCTTGCGTATGCGATACGTGCTTGCGCCAGAGCCAGTACGCCGCGATCTGCCCAACGGCCCCGGCCGCGAGCCCGACCGCAAGCATCTCCAGGGCCGGAACCTTGAAGATGACGAGGCCAGCGATCACCGGCGGAGCCAGTGCGATCCCGGTGATCAGGTCATTCGGCAGCGAGGCCGGTTTGAAGGCGGCGCGGTCCAGTGCGGCCGCGGCTCGAGCCAGCACGCAGGGATTGTAGGCAAACCGCACCTCGGGTCGTCGACAACCCGGCTTGGGTGATAATCGGCAGGCTCGTGTTGCTTCTTGGCCGACGTCTTGGCGCGCAAGCGCGAGCTGGATGGGCCCGACTGATTGCCCCGACGCTTGTAGCACTTTGCGTGGTCACGTTCGCCGCGGTCGGCGTCGTGGCCGACGCGCCTCCGCCATCAACCTGGGTGGCGATGAAGCCGCTGCCTCACCAGGGCCGTGCGGCCATCTTCGCGCTGGCGGTCGATCCCGCCAACAAACAGGTGCTGATCGCGGGGAACTCCGAAGGCTCGCTGCTCAGAAGCACTGACGCCGGCTCGACGTGGGCCGCTGTGCACAGCGGCAAGGCCGTATCGACGACCATCGTGTTCAGTCCGTTCACGCCCGGGCTTGTGCTGGCCGGCACGCGTGGCGCCGGTGCCTTGTTGAGCACGGATGACGGTGCAACCTGGTCAGCCGCGAGCGGCCTCGCCGGCCGGGTCGTGCGCGCGTTCGCCTTTGCTCTCACCCTCGTTGCGGCAGGCACCGACAAAGGTGTCTTCATCAGCCAGGACGGGAGCTCGTGGTCGCAATCGGGTCTGGCGGACCGGAGCATCGATGCGCTGACCGTGGCGGCCGTCCATACCCCGGTTCGCATGCTGGCGGGGTCCGATGGGCCGCTTTCGGCCGGAAATCTGCCGACGTTTCAAAGCGCCGACGGCGGCGCCACCTGGTCCGCGCTGAATCCTGCCATCAGCGGCACGTACGTCGTCACGCTCGCCGCGGGTCCGCTACCGCCGACCGGTGACACGAGACCGGTGATCGCCGGCACCAATGCCGGACTCTTCGCTTCCACCGACAACGGTGCCTCATTCGTGGCGCTGAGTGGTGCAAATCTGCCGTCGACCGACTACACGCAGGTCGCATTTATCACCGACCATTCCGATCGCTTCTATGCCGCAAGCGATGGCGGCGGCTCTGGCGCCGGCGGGTTGTGGCGCACAAATGACGCTGGTCAGACATTCATGTCACTCGTCCCGCCGATGCCATCCATAACAGCGCTGGCGGTCTCCAATGACGAGTCTCCCACTCTTTTCGTGGCGACGTTCCGGCCCGCCGACCACGTGGCCGCGCTCTGGGTCTACCACGACACGGGCGGGACGCCGCAAGGGCCATTCGTATCACCGACGCCGGTGGTGAGCGGGAGCCGGACGTCTTCGGGATCCCTTCAGGGCTCCAGCGTGTTCGACATACTGCGGTCGTCCCAGGCGCCCTACATCGTGCTGGGCCTCGGAGCGCTGGCGGTTGTGATTCTCGCCGCGGTCGCCCACTTGCGCGGCCGCCGCCGATGACTTTGATAACTATCTACACTCCCTCGAATTGAGCAAGCCTCACGAGCGATTGCGAGAGTTGGGGCTCGAGCTGCCCGCACCGCCCGCGGCTGTGGCCTCGTACCTGCCGACGCGACTGGTGCCCATCGGAGAGGACCGCGCGTTGCTTTACGTGGCCGGCCAGGTCTCGGTCGCGGACGGTAAGCGCCTCACGGGTCGATGCCCTGACGAGGTGACCGTTGAAGAGGCGCAGATCAGGGCGCGCGTCTGTGCGCTCAACGTGCTGGCGCAGATCGACTCGGCCGCCGGGCTGGATAACGTCGAACAGATGACGCAACTGATCGGCTTCGTGCTTTCTGCGGACGGTTTCGGCGATCAGCCGAAGGTGCTGAATGGTGCATCCGACCTCCTCGTGGATGTGCTCGGCGAGGCCGGCCGCCACACCAGGATCGCCCTGGGCACGAATGCGCTTCCATTTTCTGTGACCGTTGAGATCGCGGCGGTGGCGGTTGTCCGCTCCCCCTGAGCTCCGGGCGAACGAAGAGGGCATTAAAGCGGGGCCGGTTCGCCGTCCGCGGGTGATCCTGGCCGGAAGCTTTCTCTACCTCGCGCTCATCTTTGGTGTGATGCTCTGGCGGGGCATCTCGATCGAACCGGAGTGGGTGGTGCTCGCCCTGCTCGTGATCGCGATCGCGCTCGGACGCGGCCGCACCTTCATCGCCGACTGGGGACCCTTTCTCATCCTGTTCTTTGCATATGAGGCCATGCGTGGATTCGCGGCCAAGACGGGATTCCCGCCCCACGACCTGTCGGGTCTCGAGCGTGCGTTGTTCGGCGGCACCCTGCCGACCGTGACGCTGCAGCACGCCTTCTATCGACCAGAGACGGTGAGTCCGCAGGACGTCGTCGCGGTGTTCTTCTACTTCATGCACTTCCCGCTGCCGATCCTGGTGGGCTTCGTGTTCTGGGTGCGCAGTCGTGAGCACTACCGCAGGTTCGTCGCCGCGTTGCTGCTGATGGCGCTGCTCTCGTTCATCACGTATCTCTTCTGGCCCTCGGCGCCTCCCTGGTACCAATTCAAAGAAGGAGTCGTTCCGGATGGTGTAGCGGTCCACAAGATCTTGAATGAGACCGTCGACAAGTTCTGGGGAGCCCATTACATCGTCTCGCCGCTTTACACGCACCTGAACCCGAATCAGTTCGCCGCGTTCCCTTCGCTGCACGCTGCCTTTCCAGCTCTGGCCGCGGTGTACGCGTGGTCGAGGTTTCGCGCCCTGGCGATCGGACTGATCTTCTGGACCGCAGCGGTGCTGCTGTCCATCGTCTATTTGGGAGAGCACTACGTCGTGGATGCGATTGACGGATTCGTCTACGTGGCCGTGGCAGCGTCCATCGTCGAAGCGTTCAACCGCTGGCGGGGCCATCGCCCGCCTGCTGCGAGATCGTCCGATGCCTCTAGGCCTGCCACACCTTCCGCATGATCGTGCGGGCGAGCTTGTCGGGATCGTGATGTGATGGCAGCCGCACGTTGACCACGTCCGCCGCGATGAACCGGACGTCGGGGTGCTTGGTCACGTCGCCGGGCTTGAATATGACCTGCGATTGCCCGCCGGTCGGAGTGTGAGAGAGGTTGGAGTTGACGAGCACGAAATCGAATAAGTTGGCGCCGACATGCTCGCGGATCACGCGCAAGTAGTCGTCGACGGCGTAGCCGTCGGTCTCGCCGCTCTGCGCGGCGAGGTTGCAGATGTAGACCTTCAGCGCCGGCGAGGCTTTGATGGCCTCGACCATTCCTTCAACGAGAAGGTTGGGCATGATCGACGTGTACAGGGAGCCTGGGCCGATGATGATCAGCTCGGCGTTGAGGATGGCCTGCGCAGCCTCGGGGTTGATCTGAGCGCCATCCGGCTTGAGGAAGACATGGTTGATCGGCGCGTTCTGCTTGGGGATCTTCGACTCGCCTTCCACCGTGGCGCCGTTGATGGATGCGACCAGCGTCACGTCCTGCAAAGTGGATGGCACGATCGTGCCTTTCACCGCGAGGATCTTGCCCGATTCACGTAGCGCGTGCTCGAAGTTCCCGGTGACGTCAGCCATGGCCATGATGAACAGGTTTCCAAACGAGTGGCCGTCAAGCGAACCTTCCTTGAAGCGGTGATCGAAGAGCTGCTTCATCAGAGGCTCGGCGTCGGCGAGCGCGATGAGGCACTGGCGGAAGTCGCCCGGAGGCAGGATCCGGTACTCGTCACGCAGCCTTCCTGACGAACCGCCGTCGTCAGCCACGGTGACGATGACCGAGAGGTTCGAGGTATACGTCTTCAAACCGCGGAGCAACGAGCTCAAGCCGGTGCCGCCTCCGATCGCGACGATGCGAGGACCTCGGCCGCGTAGGCGGAACGCGTGGATGATCTCGACGATGCTGCTCGTGCTGTTGCCAGGCAGGAACGGACCGAGCACGGATTGCGTGAGCTTCAGGTAGCTGAAGAGCAACAGGCCGACACCCAGGACTCCGAAGACTATCGCGCGTGCCCAGTAGGGCAGGAACTGCAGGGTGATGTAGTAGAACTCGTGCGGCAGAGTCAGGGTCTGGTAGATCTCT
Organism: Candidatus Dormibacteraceae bacterium; assembly: GCA_041497555.1. Taxonomy (GTDB): domain Bacteria; phylum Chloroflexota; class Dormibacteria; order Dormibacterales; family Dormibacteraceae; genus Palsa-870. Next base: position 19,156 of record JBGQGS010000019.1, read on the forward strand.
TTCAAGGCGTAGGCGACTCCGAGCACGAGCACGAGCTCGGCGGCCATGAGCAGCAGAAGCCAACGCTTGATCTGGAGACCAGGCGTAAGCCACCGAAGCCAGCGCGTCGTGGACTGAAGCCTTGTGGCCATCTACCCCGAGTGCAAGAACGGATTCAAAACGTGCAAGGTTACTTTGGTACTACGCTTCACTGAAGTATGCGGACTTTGCGTCGCGCCCGGCGGCTGGTGCGGTTCATGGCGTTCGGCCTGGTCGTGGCGGCGGTTGCGACCGAGCTGGCCAAGCCGGAGCCCGAGCGGACCTGGGAGGGGCGCGTGTTCGGCATCGTCCCCTACGACTTCCGCCCGCCGACCTGGCAGCGGATTCGAGACGCGTACTGGAACCCGAATTCCGACCGCCTGTTCAGCGACCGGGTTTTCGGCGTCGGCTGGGCCGTCAACCTTCACCGCGCGAAAGCGCTCATGGAAGAGGCTTTCGGCCGGCTGATGGGCTCCCATGAAGCCCTTTCGATCAGGATGACCGTTCGTTCGGAGGGATCGGGGAAGAAACCCGACGTAGTCATCACCCGGGAGTAGCGGCCAACCCTTTGATCAAAAAAAGAAGCCCCGCGGGGGGTAAAGGACCGCGGGGCCTCAGAGGGTCGACAGGGCCGATGGTCCCAATCGGTCCGTAATAAAATCAGCAACAAATCGCCTTCGCGGAAACGGATCCGAATGAAAGTCCGCGAGACCTTCCAGAGTCTCTGACGTCTCCGGCCAAATGGTCGGCACCAACGCCAGGCACTAGCTGGAACAATGAATCCGACGCGAGACTTGGGGAGTGGCGCAACGGTAGCGCAGCTGACTCTGGATCAGAAGGTTGAAGGTTCGAATCCTTCCTCCCCAGCCAACAGCTTCCTCGCCTGATCCGTATACGCATGGCCTTCGCACCCATTTGGCGTCCAGGAACCAGACCAGCTACCTCGACGTAATCCGCCAAGGGCTGGTGCGATGATGGGCCGCGTGCCGCCCGCGATCTCCATTTCAGGTCTTGTAAAGACCTTCGGATCGACGCGCGCTCTCGACGGTCTCGACTTGTCGGTCGAAGCCGGCGAGGTCCACGGGTTTCTCGGGCCGAACGGCTCGGGCAAGACTACGACCATTCGTGTTTTGCTCGGGCTGCTGCGAGCCGACGCCGGTGAGGTCACACTACTTGGGGGCGACCCGTGGCGCGACGCCGTCGAGTTGCATCGGCGGTTGGCGTACGTGCCAGGCGAGGTCAGTTTGTGGCCGAACCTGACCGGTGGGGAGGTGATCGACCTATTCGGCCGGCTGCGGGGCGACCTTGATCCGCGGCGCCGCAACGACCTTCTCGAACGTTTTCAGCTCGACCCGACCAAGAAGACCCGCTCCTATTCGAAAGGCAACCGGCAGAAGGTGGGATTGGTGGCGGCCTTGGCGTCTGACGCCGAACTACTCCTGCTCGACGAACCGACGTCGGGACTCGACCCGCTGATGGAGGCGGTATTCCAGGACTGCATCCGCGAGGTGAAGACTGAGGGGCGAACGGTACTGCTTTCCAGCCATATCCTGGCTGAGGTCGAAGCGCTGTGCGACCGGCTGAGCATTATCAGGCAGGGACGGGTGGTGGAGAGAGGCACGCTCGACGAGTTGAGGCACCTCACCCGTACGTCGATCACCGCGCAGATCGAGCGTCCCGCGGACGGCCTGGCGGACCTGGCCGGTATTCATGACCTCGAGGTTGACGGTACCCATGTCCGCTTCGAAGTCGATACTGACCATCTCGACGTTGCGGTGCGCCGGCTCGGCGAGCTCGGAGTCCGCAGCCTGGTCAGCCATCCGCCCACGCTCGAGGAGCTGTTCTTGCGGCACTACGGCGACGAGCTGGCGAAGGAACCGGAACGTGTCGATGGCAATCGCGAAGCGAGACCGTTGCCGCGTTGATGACCGCGCTCACCGGAACCGTCGAGCTGACTCGCTTTATCGTGCGCCGTGACCGCGTCCGGATCCTGGTCTGGATCGTCGCCGTCGGTGCGCTGGCGGCACTCACCGCAGCAGGCATCAAGGGCCTGTTCCCGACCCAGGCTGCCCTTGATCAAACGGCCGCTGCCACCCAACACAACACCGCAGCCATCGCTTTCAACGGCCCCGCCCAGGGTCTGAACACTGTCGGCGGGCAGGTAGCGTTCCAGTTCGGCGCAGGGGGCATGGTGTTGGTGGCCCTGATGAGCCTGTTCATGGTCGGCCGGCTCACGCGTGGGGAGGAGGAGGCCGGCCGCCTGGAGCTCGTGCGCTCCCTGTCGGTTGGCAGCCATGCGCCCGCCGTCGCGGCGTCGCTCGCGGTGGCCGCCATGAGCATCGCCGTCGGATTGCTGACAACCACGGTCCTCCTGGCCCAGGGCCTTCCTGCGGCTGGGTCGATCGTGTTCGGGGTGTCGTTCATCCTGATCGGGCTCTTCTTCGGCGGCGTTGCTCTCCTCGTGGCGCAGGTCACCGAGAACACCCGCGTCGTGTACGGCGCCACCGGGGCGGTGCTCGGGGCCGCATTCGTGTTGCGCGCTGTGGGCGATATCGGCGACGGAACCGTCTCGTGGTTCTCTCCGATCGGATGGGCCCAGAAGACGCGGCCGTTCGCAGGTGAGCAGTGGTGGCCTTTCCTGCTGCTAATCGCGGCGACCGCGGTCGTCGTCGCCGCGGCCAGTGCCGTGGCGGCCCGTCGCGATCTCGGCGGAGGGCTCGTGGCACCCAGGCCAGGAAGGCCCACAGCTTCGCGGAGCCTTGGGCACCCGTTTGGGCTGGCCGTCCGCCTGCAGCGGGGCACCCTGGTCGGATGGAGCGTCGGCATCCTGGTCACCGGTATCGCCTATGGCTGGATCGGCCCCACCGTCGACGCCTTCATCGGCCAGAACAAGGCGCTTGCGGAAATACTGGCCGGTGCCGGGGGTGCGAACCTCACGGACTCCTACTTCGCCGCCTCTTTCCGTCTCATCGCCCTCCTCGGCACGGGTTTCGCCATTCAGTCCGCCCTTCGGTTGCGGAGCGAGGAGACGTCGATGCGCGCCGAGTCGGTGTTGGCGACGCCGGTCTCGCGCTGGCGGTGGGCGGCGAGTCACCTCACCGTGGCTTTCGCTGGAAGCGTCGTCTTGCTCGGCATCGCCGGTCTTGCAACCGGCCTGACCTATGGCGCCGCGGGCGGCGATCTGAAACGTGTTCCGAGCCTGTTGGGCGCCGCCCTCGTCTACGCGCCGCCCATGTGGCTGATGGTCGGACTCACCATCGCGCTCGTCGGGCTCGCGCCGCGTTGGGTCGGCGCGTCGTGGGCGATCCTCGCGGCCTGCGTGGTCGTCGGATTCCTGGGTGCGGTCCTCCATCTCCCCACTTGGCTTCAGAACCTCTCGCCTTTCGAGCGCGTACCCCAAATGCCCGCTGCGAGCCTGACCATTCTGCCGCTAGTCGTGATCTCGGCAGTCGCTGCCGCCTTCACCTTGGCCGGGCTGGGCGGACTCCGACGGCGCGATATTGGCACGGTCTGACCGGTCTCCACGCCAACAATCGAATAGATGCTGTGACGCGCGCTTCACGCCGTCTTCGCGCCGTTTTGGCGCCCGATCATCTGACGCGACGCTGACGCGCAATCCAAGAATCAGACGCGGTGGTCAAGTTCA
>JBGQGS010000020.1:0-22235 GCA_041497555.1 Candidatus Dormibacteraceae bacterium
CAGCGCCGGCCGAATCCCCGCCGCCAGCGCCGGCGTCCACTTCGCACGCGCCTGCCCAGCAGACTTCAGACCCTCCGATCGACTGGCCGGCGTCTGTGCCGGTCCCGTCATGGGCACCTCAAGTTCACGTCGGGCCAGATCGGATCGACCAGAGGACCTCTGGCGCGCAGCCCCAGGCTCCAGCGTCGCCATTCTCGTCCCAACCGGTCCCGCAGCCAGCGCCCGCGCAGCCATCCGCACCGCCTGCCCGGTCTTCGCCCGCTACGCCGGTCGCCCCGCAAGCCGCCGCTCCACAAGTCCCCGTGGCGAAGCCGGCGGCAGCCCGTCAACAGCCCAAGGCAGCCTCGAGCAAATCGACGTGGGAGGTCGTGGAGCAGAAGCAAAAGGTCGAGACCGGCAAGGTCGTGCCGACCCCGGAGGATCGCTCCTATGCCGAGTGGTTCGCGTGGGCCAAGCGTGGCGGGGCGCCCGCGACCGCATGCCACGCCGCCGCGCAGGGCGCCTTCCAGGCCCTGTCGAGCGGCAAGGACGTGGCGACTGCGGTGCAGTGGGCGACTGCGGCCATGACCCGGCCGCCTGTGGCAGTCTCGGCCGGCCGCCAGGCGTACTGCGCCTGGTTCTCGCTGGCGAACATCGACCTGAACCTGGACCAGCACAGAGCGCACGCCTTCGCGACCGCTTCAGTCCATGCGCTGGACGCCGGGGCGGACGCCGCCACCGCGCATGCGGCCGGTCTCGCCGCCGCCGGCATCCGCTAGCGCAGCGAGCGGACGGTCCGGCTTGCCGCCGTGCCGACGGCGCACAGAAGGATCATTCCGCCGGCGATCAAGAACAGCAGCGTCGGGTTCACATCGGCGATCGCGCCAGACGCCGCGTAGGCGAGCGGTGTGAGGCCCATCGACGCGAGCATGACCAGGGACATGACACGTCCCTGCATGGCGGAGTCGGTTCGGCGTTGCAGCCAGCTCACCGCATATGTGTTGACGACGCCGGTGCTGATACCGGAAAAGCCCATCAGCACGGCTGCGGGCACCAGCGAAGGCACCAGCCCAACACCGGTCATGCCGAGCCCGAGCCACACGCAAAGGGCCACGATCAACCATCCAAAACGTTTTGGCGGCGGCAAGAAACCTGCGCCCAACGCTCCAGCGGTTGCGCCCACACCCCAGGCGCCGAACAGGATGCCAAGGCCTGCGGCGCCTGCCGCGAAGCGCCCGTGGGCGAGTGTTGGAAGCCCCACGCCCAGCGCTCCGTTGGCGGCGAAGTCGACCACGGCGATGACGATCAGAGTCACGCGGATGCCCACGTCGGCCCAGGCGTAGCGGAACCCTGCCGCGATCTGTCCGCGCAGGCCGCCGTCGGGATGGGCCTCGCCAGCGGCGGGGCGCGTGGTGGCCGGCAGCCACAGGATGAACAAGAAGCCAATCGCGAAACAGGCGGCATCACCTGCGAAAGCCCATCCAAGTCCGAGGACGGCAACAATGACGCCGCCGAGCACCGGGCCGAGGATCACTGAGGCCTGTGCCGTCACGTTCAGCATCGCGTTCCCCGGCTCGAGCTCGTGGTCGGCGACCACCCTTGGGAGGATCGAGCCGCGAGCCGGCATGAAGAACGCGTCGACGATGCCAAACACGACAGCTATCGCGTAGACCTCCCACATCTGCACTCGACCCGTGAGCACGAGCACCGCAAGAGGCGCGACAACGACGGCGCGCAGACCCATCGACCCGAGCATGGTCAGGCGAGGAGTCATGCGATCGGCGAGCGCGCCCCCGACGACCATGAGCACCGCCCTGGGAAGGGCTTGCGCCACGAGGACGCTGCCCAGTGCCAGGCTGGAACCGGTCAGCTGAAGGACCAACCATGCCATGGCGATGTAGCTGAAGAAGTCGCCGAACAATGACAGGGTCGTGCCCACCCAGAGCTTGCGAAACGACCCCGATGAGAACACCGTCCACGGGCGCGGCCGTGGAGTGGCGACAGCCGGGGATGAGACCAGCTCCCTCATACCCTTTGCGCTCACGCTTAGCGCAGAGTCCGGCGGGCCTCGCCGGTCGGATCGACCCGGTCGGCCATGCGCTGCAGGAAGCGAGCCAGGAGGCCTGTGCGCGAGTGCGCGTAGTAGACGAAGGCGTCGGCGTCTTGCATCCGCGTGCGCTGTTCGGCGAGGTGTCGGGCGAACTCCTCCGGGGCGTGGTCGGCACGTTCCATAGGATTCATGAAGACCTCCCTACTTGGCGTCGAGGCGCCGGAGCGCCTCGTCGATGTCGATCTCTCCGCGGGCGACCTGCTCCATCAGCTCGACGCGACTCGAAGGAGGTGCGGGCACGACTCTATCGATGCCGATCTTGGCGAGGAGCGCATCGAAACGAGCCCGCGCCGTCGGATAGCTGACGCCGAGGTGCCTTTCGAGCTCCTTCATGTTCCCCCGCGACGCGAGGAACACCCGCAGCACGTCGCGATCCTCGTTGGACAGGACGCAGAACTCGCACGTGGCAAAACCGCCTGAGAGCTCCGTGTCGCAAGCCGGGCAGCTGAGCCTGGTCAGGGCAAGGCGTTCGCTGCAGACCGGACAGTTGAGAGGCGGCCGGCGATTCCGATTCGGGCCCGTCACTCCGCGGACACCTTGACGCTGCCCATCGTGCATTCGACGTCGAGCGTGCCGGCGCCGGAACCGATGGTCACCTCACGACCGGCCTGGCCGACGGAGGCCCGCTCGCCGCTCTCGCCTTCGATGGCGACTTTGCCCAACGTCGTGTGGGCCGTGATGCGCACGCTCGAACCCTTCTCGAGGTTGATCTTGACCGAGCCCATCTCGCAGCGGACCTTGCTGGTTCCGCTGTCGAGCCGGCCGCTTGCCGCCACGTTGCCCGCCTGGACGACAAGGTTCAGCGTTCCGCGGAAATCAGCCACCTTGCAGTTGCCGGCCTGCACCTCGCTCGTGATCGGGCCGTGCACGCCGTCCACCCGCACGTTGCCGGCCTGGACGTTGGCGACAAGCGCAAGGTCCGGGTTCATCCGCACGGTCAGCTTGCGGCGCTGGATGGCGAAACCGTTGATGACCACCCGTCGTGATCCGCCCTGACCGAACGAGAAGGTCTCGTCCTCGTCCAGGGGCAGGTGCTCGATCACCATCGTGTCACCCTCTTGGCGAGCACGATGCGGCCCGTCAGCGACGGCGAAGGCCACGCTGGGGTCTCCGACGATCTCGGCGCTGCCGAACTGCGAGACGACCTTGACCTGCCGCGCGGTCGACCCGGTGGGCAGGGTGGGCGGAGCGGCCTGGGTGCGGTTCGGCTCAGCGGAAGGCCCTCCAGCCTCGAGGGAATCAAGGCGGGCCGCGCCATCCTCGGCGCTGAGAGTGCCGGCGGCAACCTGGGTCAAGATCTCACGGCGCAAGTCTGTCATGGCCTAAATTAGAACCTAAACCTTGCCAATTTGTCAACTGCATGAGTAAAAATGTCAAGTACTTGGCCGGGCTAAGCTGTTACACGCCGCATGGAGACCGAATCCAGGACCTCGTCCTTCACCGGCTGGGCGGTCGTGGCCGCGCTGTTTGCGGCGACGACCTGCGTCGAGAGCATGTCGTGGAACCAGCTGACGGCTTACACGCCCCTGTACCTCCGAGAGCTGCACGTAACGTCGGCCGCGGTGCCCGGCTGGATTGCCGCCATGTCCAGCCTTGGCTGGATCCTCGCGCTGCCCCTGGCCCCCTTCTGGGGGGTCTTCGCCGACCGCTACAGCCGCAAGCTCGTCATCGTGCGCAGCGCCGCCATCGAGGCGTTGATCTTCGCCGGATGGGCGCTCTCGACCAGCCCCTGGATGGCCCTGGTCTTCCGCTCTCTGAACGGATTCATCCTCGGCAACACGGGAGTGATGCTGGCGGTCCAGGCCTCGACGACTCCAAAGCAGCGGCTGGCGCTGGCCGTCGGCATCGTTGGCGCGGGGTCTCCCGCAGGCCGGGCGGTGGGGCCGATCCTCGGCGCGCTGCTCGTGCACCGGGTCGACGTCCGAGGCATGCTCCTTTTCGACGCCGTCCTTTCAGCGTTGATGGCTGTGCTGTTACTGGTCGTCATGCACGAGGGCGACCACGCTCGACCAGCTGACCTTCGGGTCGTGAGCCTGCTTCGCGGTGCCCTGGCGGAGATCGCCGGCAAGCCACTTGTCTGGCGGCTGTTTCTGGCGACCGCGGTGTCCCAGGTTGGACTGTGGACGGTCCTGCCCTACGCGCCGATCTACATCGCGCGTCTTGCCCCGGGCGACACGGTGACCGCGGTCGGAGCCGTGCTTTCAGCGGTCGGGTTCGGCCAGGCCCTGGCTTCACCGCTCTGGGGCGTGGTCGTACCGCGGTTTGGTTACGTGTCGGTGCTGAGCCTCACCTCCGTGGGTTCGGCCGTGTCACTGGCCACCGTGGGCTTCAGCCACAACCTTCTCCTGTTCGCCGCCGCGCTCTTCGCCAACGGAGTCTTTGCGGCGGCCATCCTCACGGCGAGCATGGCCGTCATGGCCGCCACGGTCAGCCCGGAGCGACGGGGCGCGGTGCTCGGCCAGATCCTTTTCCCCTTCTACATCGGAGGTGTCATCGGGCCGCTCATCGGAGCTGCCGCCTTCGGTGCGGGCCAGCCCATCGTCTTTGGGATCGCGGCCCTGCTCAGCCTGGCTCCCCTGGTCGTCCTGCTTACGCTGCCCCGCGAATCCAGGCGGATTCGAAAGGTATGACGACGCGTGTCGGCGTCATCGCCGACACACACTGCCCGGAGTTCGTGGACAAGATGCCGGCGCGCGTCTTCGAAGTTCTCGACGGCGTCGACCTCATCCTCCACGCCGGCGACATCGACGGAGAGGAAACGCTCGCCGCGTTGCGGCAGCTGGCTCCGGTGGAGGCGGTTCGGGGCGACCACGACAGCTCGCTCGTCGCGCTGCCGGAGTCTCGCGAGGTCAGCGTGGAAGGAAAGCGGATCGTGATCGTGCACGGCCAACGGAGTCGCTGGCTCGAAGAGCCCAACACCCTGTTGTGGACTTTGAGCCTCGGTTACTTCAAACCACATCGAGGCCTGCCGCGCGCACTGCAACAGAGGTTCCCGGATGCCGACGCGATCGTCTACGGGCACACACACCGCGCGCGCGCGGAGACCCTCGACGGCGTCCTGCTCTTCAACCCCGGCGGGGTGCACCAGTGGAACCCGGCGACAGCGAAGGAGCGGCTCAAACAAGACCCCGGCTGGTTCGAATGGTGCTGGCTGCAGGTGGCGCGTCATCTGCGGCGCTACGAGGCGCCCTCGGTCGGCATCCTCGAGGTCAGCGCGGAACGGATCGTGCCGGCGGTGATATCACTAGAGTCTGGGCCGTGATCGAACCCAACCTGCGCACCGCGACGCTCGATGATGCGGCGCTCGCCGCCGATCTGATGACGGCGGCCTACCCCGCGCTGGCGCAGGACCCGGTGCTGATGCGTTACCGCTGGGAGCAGCCGAGGCGCGCCTACTCCTACGGTCGCTTCATCGCAGAGCAGAATGGGCGGCCGATCGCCTACGTCGGTTGGATCCACGGCCCCTGGGAGAAGCTCCCCGACCGACACTGCGAGGTCGAGGTGTGGCTGGACCGGGATGTCCTGGACCGCGAGCTGCTGAAAACACTCTGGAGCTGGGTCGGCGACCAGGCAGAAGCGGAAGGGTCCGGGCGGCTCCTCGCCTATGCAGCGGAGGACGAGGGCGAGATGCTGGACGCGCTTGCTGCACTGGGTTACGAGCGCGACCGGATCGACAGAGTGTGGGAGCTCGACCTGAATACGCAGGGAGAGCTGCTGGTCGCGCAGGCCAGGGAGGCGCGGGAAATGATGGCCGGCGCCGGCATCCGATTCGTGACCGTCGCCGAAGCGAGGGACCCCTCGCTGCTGAAGAAGCTGCACGCCCTCACGAACGTGACCGTTCAGGACGTCCCGCATACGGTGCCCATCCTCGAAGAGACGTACGAGGACTTCGAGCGCCGCATACGTTCTCCCGACCGCCCGCAGGATCGTTTCTGGGTCGCATGTCACGGCGACCGTCCCGTGGCGCTGTCCTATCTCAAATTCCCTCCGGTTCGCGGAACCGTGTGGACCGGCTACACGTGCACCCATCCCGAGTACCGTGGTCGGGGCCTTGCCAGGGCCGTCAAGCTGCAGAGCCTCGCCCAGGCAGTCGAGCTCGGCGTGCCGCTCGTGTGCACCGAGAATGACGGCGAAAACGCGCCGATGCTCCACATCAACGAGACGCTGGGCTACCGCCGGCGACCGGGATTCGTCGGCCACCTCAAGCGGGTAAATAGGAAGGGCTGATGGCGAAGGTCAAGGATTACTACGAGGTGCTGGGCGTGCCCCGCACGGCGAGCCAGAAGGAGATCTCGACCGCCTTCCGCAAGCTTGCGCGCAAGCACCACCCTGACCTGAACGCCGGGGACAAGCAGGCCGAGGCGCGCTTCAAGGAGGTATCAGAGGCGCACGACGTGCTCTCCGACGCAAAAAAGCGGCGCCTCTACGACCAGTTCGGACCCGACTGGGCCGGCGCCCAGGCCGCCGGCGTTCAGCCCGGTGCGCGCGGCGGCGCGGGCGGGTTTCGCCCCGATGCCGGTCCGAGTGCGCAGTACCGGACGGTGACGTCCGCAGAGATGGAGGATCTCTTCGGCGACCAGGGGGGATTCGGCGACATCTTCGGTTCGATCTTCGGGGCGCCTCGCGGTCGCTCGCGACAGCAGCCGATGGACGTCGAGGCGCCGATCACCGTCAGCCTGCCTGAGATCTACCGCGGTACGAGCCGCACCGTCGAGCTCCCGGGCGGCAGGCGCGTCGAAGTCAAGGTCCCAGCAGGCGTGAGGGAAGGCACGGTTCTGCGCGTGCCGGGCCTGCGCGCCAGGGTCCAGGTCGCGCCTGACCCGGTGTTCACACGCGAGGGCAAGGACCTGCGCGTGACGGTTCCCGTCCCGCTGCACGTAGCGATGCAGGGCGGGGAGGTGGCGGCTCCGTCGCTGAAGGGCGGACAGGTCCAGTTCAAGATTCCGCCCGAGACGCAGAACGGCGCGAAGATCCGCCTGCGCGGCCTTGGCCTGCCCGATCCGAAAGGAGGCGCTCCGGGCGACCTGTACGCGGAGGTCAGGGTGCAGCTGCCGGTGCCGATGGACGAGCGCACCCGCAAGTGGGCGGCGGAACAACCCCTCGGCAGTTAGACACTGGCTAATCTCTAGGGCGCTTTGTCCCCTTTGACCTCATTGCGGTCGCGCCGGCTGCTGCTGCCGCTCGTATTCGTGTCCGGCATGACCTCGTTGGCCGTCGAGTTCGGCGCCTCACGCCTCTTGGCACCTTACTTCGGCACGAGCCTCTACGTGTGGGGCGTCCTGATCGGTCTCATCCTCATCTACCTGTCGGCGGGCTACGTCATCGGCGGCCGCCTCGCCGACCGCCACCCTCGCGACGACGTGCTCTATCAGGTCACGGCGTGGGCGGGACTCTGGATCGGCCTCATCCCGCTCGTGAGCTATCCGATCCTGCTCGCGTCTCAGCAGGGGTTCAAGGACCTGAGCGTGGGCCTGGTCGCGGGGACGTTGCTCGCGGTGGTGCTCTTGTTTGCGGTTCCGGTCGTCCTGCTCGGTTGCGTCAGCCCGTTCGCCATCCGGCTGCTCCTGAAGGACGTGGAAACGGGCGGCAACACGGCGGGTCGGGTCTATGCGCTGTCCACTGCCGGCAGCATCCTCGGCACCTTTCTGCCTGTCTTCTGGTTCATCCCCACCTACGGCACGCGACCGACGCTGGAGGGTTTCGGCCTGGCGCTCGTGATCATGTCGGTGGTGGCGCTGTGGCCGCGACGCCGCCTTTACGCGTCGTTCGCCATCGCGGTCATCCTCGCGTGGGTCCTCCTGCCATCGGGGATCAAGCCGCCTCAGGTCGGGTCTCTCGTCTATGAGAAGGAGTCCGCGTACAACTACATCCAGGTCGTCCAGGACGGAACGAAGACGGAGCTCATCCTCAACGAAGGACAGGCCATCCACTCCATCTACGACTCGCAGAACCTGCTCACGCGCGGACCTTGGGACTACATGGTGATCGCCGATTCCTTTCGGCCGGCCCAGGCGAGCGAGTCTCAGCCAAAGAATGTCGCCATCCTCGGCCTCGCGGGTGGAACCGCGGCCCGGCAATACACGGCGGCGTTCGGCGACCAGGTCCAGATCACAGGGGTCGAGATCGATCCGGAGATCCTCAATGTCGCGCGCCGCTACTTTCACCTGGACGAGCCCAACGTCCACCCGGTCGTCGCGGACGCGCGGTACTGGCTCGACACGCAGGCTGAGCACTACGACGTCATCGTCCTCGACGCGTACCAGCAGCCCTACATCCCATTCCACCTCACCACGCGCGAGTTCTTCAACGAAGTGCGGGGCCACCTGAAACCCGGCGGCGTCGCCGTGGTGAATGCGGGTCGCACGGCAACCGATTTCAGGCTCGTCGATGCCATCGCGAGCACGATGGCCGCGGTCTATCCGAGCGTGTTCCTCGTCGATGTGCCCGGGTTCGCCAACACGCTCGTCTACGGGTCCACACAGCCGACGACGATCGCAGACGTCGAGCACAACCTGGGGCTCATCAACGAGCCGCTCGCGCGCACGGTCGCGGCGAGCGCGGTGAGCGAAGGCGGCCTACGCGTCTCCACTTATCACGGCCAGGTGTTCACCGACGACCTCGCGCCGGTCGAGCGATTGATCGACGAGATCATCTTCAGCTACGCCACCGCGCGCTGAGCGTCTACTGCTTCTCGGGATACAGGGGGGCTCTGACCTGCTCGCCGGCCAGCGCCTGGTCGGCCTCCAGGCAGAGCAGCCGGACGCGCCCGGTCGCGACGATCCGGTCCTGGTCGTCGAGGACGCGCGCCTCCCAGACCTGGGTCTTGCGTCCGCGCGTGATCGGCGTAGAGACGGCGTGCAGCCTCGCGCCCTCCCGCACGGCCCGGACAAAGCTCGTGGTGTTCTCGAGCCCGACGACTGACTGACCGAGCGGTATGGCGTGTAGGGCCGCCCCGATCGAGGCCAGGGATTCGATGACTCCGCAGTGGACGCCACCGTGAACGATCCCGTAGGCCTGCAGGTGCTCGGGCCCAACGGTCAGCTCGGCGCGCACTTCGTCTCGGGTCGCGTGCGTGATGGTCACGCCCATCGCCCTCAGCCAGCCTTCGGGAGCATTGTTCAATCGTTCGGAGAAATCCTGGCTCACGAACGAATCCTAGTACCGGTGAAAAGACGAGAGCCGGGTCGCCCCGGCTCTCGTTGTCGACGTTCGCAGTGCTTCCGCCTCCGACTCCAGGAGCCGGATCCGGAATGGAAGCCCTAGAGGCTTACTTCCTCCCGAGCTCCCGGCTGGCAAACGAGGCGGCTGGCACCACGATTCGGTTTATCCAAGCTTCCGCCTCACCTCCTTTGCCCCACGGGCGTTGAACTTCGCACCGCAGTGTAGCAGCCGATTGATGAGTCGAACACCACTAGACTCTTCGCTCGATGCCCCGCAGACCAGTCGCCGGGTGCGGTGACGCGAACTCTTGACTGCTGAGTCTCGGGTTGCGGGTTCCAGCCCCCCACCCGGCGCTTTACCCCACGAAGTCTTCGACTTCGCGGGGGCCCCTAAAGCGCGCCGACCTCCCCGGCGAGCGGGGAGCTTGAAAAAGCGGGTCGTGATGAAGCCCGATGGCCGCTACCTCATCTACTACGAGATAGTTTGAGCGAGCTTCGCTGGCATCCTCTTTTGGAAGAGTGGGTTACCGTCGCCCCATGGCGGCAGGACCGCACCTACCACCCGCCCGCTGACCACTGCCCCTTGTGCCCGACGCGCCCCGGAAAGCCCGAGACGGAGATCCCGGAGCCCGACTATCACATCGCTGTCTTCGAGAACCGCTTCCCTTCGTACTCAGGTGATCAGGGGCGGTGCGAGGTCGTCTGCTATACGCCCGTTCACGATTCGTCGCTCGGCGAGCAGAGCGTCGATCACATCCAGGACCTCATCGAGGTGTGGCGTGATCGGACCAAGGAGCTAGGCCGGCTGCCCAACGTCCGCTATGTCTTCGTTTTCGAGAATCGCGGCGAGGTGATCGGCGTCACACTCAGCCATCCGCATGGGCAGATCTACGCCTATCCCTTCGTGCCTCCGATCATCCAGCGGGAATTGAGCGCCGAGGCGCGTCATATGCGCAAGACGGGCCGGTGCCTCTACTGCGATGTCATCGAAGGCGAGGGGGGCGGCGAGCGGACCGTCCTCCGCGACGAGCGCTGGATCGCGTTCGTCCCGTCCTTTGCGCGCTGGCCGTATGAGGTGCACCTCGCGCCCGTCGGCCATCGCGGAGGGCTCGCGGACCTGGACCAGGACGACGACGAGTCGTTCGCTCGCAGCCTGAAGGGCTTGCTGCAGAAGTACGACCGCCTTTTCGAGCGCCCACTTCCTTACGTCATGGCGATGCATCAGAAACCGCCCGGCCGCGGCGGCCGGCACCACCACTTCCACGTCGAGTTCTATCCGCCAAACCGCAGCCGGGACAAGTTGAAGTACCTCGCCGGGTCCGAGATCGGGGCCGGCGCTTTCATCCTCGACGCTCGCGCCGAGGACACGGCTGCGGAGCTGCGTGGAATCTAGGCGGCCCGAGGGTCCGTGGCGTGGGCGGGCTCCAGGTCGCGTGAACCTGATCGGCGAGCATGTGGACTACCTGGGGGGTGTCGTCCTGCCGGCTGCCGTCGACAAGCACACCGAGGTGACCGGACATCCGGCCGAGAGCTGGTCGATTGAGAGCGACGTGGAAGGCGGCCTGTCCTACGTACGCGCGGTGGGGGAGGAGTTGGGCGCCCGACCGCAGGCGCTGAGCGTGACGTCCGAGGTGCCACCGGCCGCAGGAATCAGCTCGTCCGCCGCGCTGCTGGTTGCGGTTGCGGTCGGACTTCGTCCCCACATGGACGGCAAGGAGGCGGCGCTCGCATGCCAGCGTGCTGAGCAGCGGGCGACTGGCGTGCAGGTCGGTGTGATGGACCAGTTCGCCTCGGCGCTCGGGCGGCGCGGGCATGCGCTGCTGCTCGACTGCTCGACGCTGGAATACCAGGAGGTGCCGTTTCCAGACGAGCTCGCGATCGCAGTGATCGATTCAGGCGAACATCGCTCGCTGGCGGACACTCCATACAACGAACGGAGGCGTGAGGCGGAGGCTTTCGAACCGAAGCGCCGCCGGCACGTGGATTCCGAGATCGGGCGGGTGCACTCGTTCGTCGACGCCCTGACGCGGCGCGACTTCAATGAGCTCGGGCGCCTGTTGAAGCAGTCGCACGAGAGTCTCCGTGATGATTTCGAAGTCTCGACCCCAAATGTGGACGCGCTGGTCGAGAAGGCATGGCGCATCGCGGGCTGCTACGGCGCGCGCATCATGGGCGCCGGTTTCGGCGGCAGCGTCCTCGCGCTCGTCGAGCGCGGTCAAACCAAGACTTTCGCCGCCTCGATCGGCCGTCCGGTTCTCTTTTGCGCGACCGCGGACGGCGCATACGTGGCGTCTACACCTAATGGCCCTAAGGGGCCCCCACGAAGAAACCCCGCGAACTCAGAGGCAATGCCGTGAGTTCGCGGGGACCCCTTGACGGCGAAGCCTCGGAGTTCGTGGGGCTTTGAGCGACTGCCTGTTCCTCCCGATGCCGCAGCGGGCGGCGGGCATCCGCGAGCTGAGCGCGTGGGAGGCGGTCTGGATGCCGCTCGGCGAGGGCGAGGCCGAGCGGTTGACGATGGGGCGCGGCTCTGGTTGGAAACCAATCGAGGTGCCGCGGCAGCTGTCGGCGCGAGAGGGGCGCCAATCGGTCTGGTATCGGACGGAGTTCCCGCGGCCCGACCATTCAGGCCGCGTCGTCCTGCGGATCGGTGGGGCGTTCCTGGCCACCAACGTGTGGCTCAACGGGAAGCTGCTTGGGTCGCACTATGGGTACTTCGCTCCGTTCGGCTTCGACCTCACGCCCTACCTGAAAGCCGAGAACCTGCTGGTCATCTGCTGCGAGTCGCCGGTCGAGACCCAGCCCGACAAGAAGCGCCACATCATGGGGCTGTTCAACGACGGCGACCTCAAGCCGTACCCCGCCTCGGCGTACGCGAGCCTGCCTGACCGGTACCAGTGGGAAGTGCCCGTCGGCCTGTGGCGTCCGGTCGAGCTCGAGTACGTGGGCTCGATCACGATCGACTGGATGCGGATCAAGCCGCGCTTCGAGGCCGGCGACGGCCGCCTCGAGGTCGAGGCGCGCCTGCGCAACCTCGACGGCCGGCAGATGGAAGGCGAGGTTGAGCTCAGCGTTCCGGCGCCGGGCAGGGAGACGTTGCGGCTCAAGCGTGAGGTGCGACTCGCCGGTGGGGCGGATCAGACGCTGACCATGCGGCTCGCGTTTCCTGGTGCCCACCGTTGGGACCCGTGGCGGCTGGGCGAGCAGCCAATCTATCGCGCAGAGCTCGTCACGCGATCTTCCGGAGGGACGGAGTCGGCTCGCGTCGAGGACAGCTTCGCGTTTCGCGACCTGACGTGGGACATCGGCCCGCGGCGGTGGGCGATGTCGGTGAATGGGCGACCGATCTTCCTCCGCGGCGCGTGCTACGCGCCGTCCCATCGGCTCGATGAGCTGACCCCCGAGCGGTTTGACGCCGACATTGCGACGGCGAAGGAAGCCAACATCGACGCGCTGCGTGTGGTCGCCAACGTGCTGCCGGACGACTTCTACCGGCGCGCTGACGCAGCGGGCATGTTGGTGATCCAGGACCTGCCGCTCACCGGCACCTACGTCTACCACGCTACAGGCAACGACGCCCGTTTCTTCGAGCAGGCCGCGCGCGAGCAGCAGGCGGAGGTGGTCGAGATGCTCCATAACCGGCCGTCGATCGCTCTGTGGATCGCGCATGACGATCCCCCGTGGCTCGCCACGAACTCCGATCTGGGTGAGGCTCACGCCGTGCGGCAGAACCATTCGATCGACCAGGAGCTCAAGGCCTCGTTCGAGCGGCTCGATCCGAGCCGGCCGGCTCTCGCGGCCTCCGGCGAAGTCGACCTGCACCTGATGCTCGGCTGGGCGGCCGGATCGTGGGCAGACCTTGTGCAGGTCGAACCGCTGATGGTGACCGCCTTTGGAGCACAGTCTTTGCCCGACGCCGATTCGCCGGTGTGGGGCCAGATTGAGACGCGGTGGCCGGCGGCTGACGACGAACCGTCGTGGCGCCATGCGGGCTTTCAGCCGGTCAACTGGGCGGAGCGGGGCGCCGGCCTTCCGTCAGCCCACCAGAGCCTAGAGTCCTATGTCGAATCGTCGCAGCAGTATCAGGCCGACCTGGTGCGCTTCGCCGCCGAGCACCTGCGCACCCGCAAGTTCGAGTCGTGCTGGGGGGCTTTCGCGTATCACCTCGTCGATCCATTTCCGGGTATCGGCTTTGGGCTGCTCGATGGAGCCCGGCGTCCGAAGCTTGCCCTCGAAGCGCTCGCGGGCGCCTTCAAACCGACTCGCGTGATCATCGAGCCGCTGGCGTTCGAGCCCGCGCGGCCGTTCGGCATCCTCCAGAGACCGGAGGTTCCCTTCGCCGCTCGGCTGGTCATCGTCAACGACGACCCGGAGGTATTCGGGCAGGGCTCAATTCGGTGGTCGCTGGCACGCGACCGTGCCGCGGGCGGCAAGGGTGTCAACCGGCTCCGCGACGCGATGCAGAGAAAGTCGTACTCGGGCACCGTCGAGGTGGAGATCCCGACCGCCTTTGAGCCCGCGGTGAGTGCGACGACGCTCAGCCTTCCGCTACCGGCTGAGGGCGAGTACCGGTTGGAGGCTTCCCTGACACTGGCCGGGCGTGAGCTCGACCGGGCGGAGCTGCTGTTCACAGTCACCTCCACGCTTCCGCCGCCTCGACCGCGGCCGGAGATACCGCGCTATCTCGCCGAAAGACTGGCGGACGTGACGAGCCTGCGGTCGGAGAATGAGGGCATGAGCTTCGTGCTCGAAAACCGGACGAGGCCGGCGGTGCTGGTCGGCGTGACCGGCCTGCGGCTCGACGGCGTCGTGCTTGCGCGACACCAGCTGCAGATCGAGACGAATGCCGGCCTTGCGCCGCTGCCCCGGCGGCTGGATCTGCCGCTCGGAAGACGCCTCGTGGTCCACGTCGTCAGCGGCGATCCCCTGGGAGTTGGAGCGCATTCGCTGGAGGCGGACATCACCGTGCCGGGTATTGCGTCAGGGCGCCTGGTCATCGAGGGGTCGGTCGGCTCGTAACCATCCGTTCGACTCGCAAGTTACCCTCAACTGGCGTTGACGAATGCCATACTTCAGCACTACGCGGATGCTGCTTTATGTCACTGATACATAGCCGGAATCGGCGAAAGGGAGGCTCTCCACCGGATGTCAGTTGAATACGCTTACATAATCCTGGCGGTGACGGCGTTGGTCGCCGGCATCCTCTTGATGAGGTCGCGCCGGCGACGCAAGCGCAAGAAGTCGGCGCCCCCGGTTCGTCCAGCATCGCCGACCAGTCAGACCGCCGGCGTCGCCTCGACGTGGGCTCCCCCCGCGGCAGTCAGGGCGGCAAGTCCGGTGGCGGCGACCATTGTCGTTCCGCCACCGTCGTCGCCAAGCTGGGATCAGACGGCCGCCTCGCCGGCCAAGCCGGGCCAGGGCACCTGGGGAGCGCCTGCAACACCGGCTGCCGCTCCCGCGCCGACGTGGGGCTCGCCTGTGGCACCCGCTGCACCGGCCGGGGCCGCGCCGGCATCCGCACCGACTTGGGGAACCCCGCCGGCCCCATCGGCAGCGGCGCCTAACTGGGGCGCGCCCGCGCCCTCGACTCCGCAGCCGCCCGCCCCTGCAGCCTCTGAACCCGGTCCGACATGGGGCGCCCCCGCCGCTGCTGGGCCGTCATGGGGAGCACCGCCTGCACCCGCGCCGCTTGCACCAGCGCCGCCCGCGCCCTCCGAGCCCGCCATACCGTCGGCGCCCTCGTGGAACCCGCCGGCTCCGGCATGGCAGCCTCCGCCCGCGGCGTCGAATCCGGCCGCGCCCGCCCCGACCGACTGGGGTACACCCCCTCCTCCAGCCGCGGCGTCACCTGCGACCGTTGCACCGTCGTGGAATCAGCCGGCGGCGCCTGCGTGGGACGTGCCGAAGACTGAGGAGCCGGCCGCGCCGGCTGCGCCGTCGTGGTCCGCGCCGGCCGCGCCCCCGGTGGAGTCGGCCGCCGCTGCGCCGCCGTGGAATGCGCCCGCGCCGATGGCGCCTGCCGAGCCGGCACCAGCGACCCAGACAAGCTCTACCGACGCGGCACTTGCAGCCGGAGCTGAGACCACCTCCGCTCAAGCCGAGGCTGCCCAAGAGCCGGAACCGGTGGCGCAGGGGACGCTGCCATGGGAAGCTCCTGTCGCCGCGGAATTCAGCCAACCGCAGCCTCAGGTGGCCGAAACCCTGGTCCAGGACACCGCCGCGACGATGACAACCGAAGCAGCCGCCGAGGCTCGCGAGTCGACCACCCTCATGCCGGCGTGGCAGCCTCCACCTGCGGTTCCGGCTCCGGGAGACGTCGCCGAGACGATGGCCATCGACAACAAGACCCAGCCGATGATCGGCGCGATTCCTGGCGCAGGTCGCCAGGCCGAGCTGGCGATCGAAACAGGACCGGATGCCGGCCACAGCCACCGCGTCGGAGACCGCGCCTTGCGCCTGGGTCGCTCGCCGGACAACGACGTGATCCTGAGAGACCCGGCGACCAGCGGTCACCACGCGCGGGTTGAGCGGCGAGGCGACCAGTTCTGGATCGTTGACCTGGGAAGCACCAACGGCACCCTCGTCAACGGTGAGCCAGTCCAGGAGAAGGAGCTCAACCACGGCGACCGGGTCACGGTCGGCCAGAACGCGGTGCACTTCTCACTTATCGGCGAGTAAGTAATGCGGCTTCGGATCGCCTGGGCGACCGATCCCGGTCTCGAGCGTGAGGAGAACGAGGACGCCGTCGTCGTCTGGCGCAACAAGGCGGGGCTCGACACCCTGCTCGTGGTTTGCGATGGCATGGGCGGACATGCGGCCGGCCAGACGGCAAGCTCGATCGCGTCGAAAACGGTCACCAGGATGCTGGCCGAAGACGGGGGCGAGGGTCCCGATGTCGAGCGCCTGAAGCGCGCCTGCAAGGAAGCGAACACCGCCGTATTCGAGGCGGCGCGTGACAACCCTGACTGGTCGGGCATGGGCAGCACGATGGTCATCGCCGCGATCAGGGCCGGTGAGCTGGCGGTGCTGAACGTAGGCGACAGCCCGGCGTATCTCTTTCGCAACGGGCTCGCGAAGCTCGTGTCGCAGGACCACTCATGGCCGGCGGAGCAGGTGCGGCTCGGACTCATCAAACCGGAGGAGGCCGCAACGCATCCACTCAAGCACCGCCTCACGCGCGCCGTCGGCGTGTGGGACGCGATCCAGCCGTTCACCGACAAGATCAAGCTCGACGAAGGAGACGCGATCGTGCTCTGCAGCGATGGTGTCGAGACCGCGGGTGTGAGCGTGGAGGAGATGGGCCGCCTGTTGTTGAGGGACGGCAACCTCGACCGCGGGGCCGAGCGCGTCATCGAGCGTTGTCGCGAGCTCGGCGCGCCCGACAACGTAACCCTGGCCGTGGCTCGCGTCGAGGTCGACGTGACAAAGACCGCGGTGCTTCCCAAATTGAAGCGCTAGAGCACCGGCCCCCATCGGGCGCTGCGCGCCACCTTCCCCAAACGGGGGAAGGAAGATTGATCAGTAAGCTCTCGCGAGCAGCTCCGTTACGTGCTCCACTTTCATGCTTGATCCTCGCGCCCGAAGGCCTGCCTCGAGCTGCATCTGACAGCCGGGGTTTGCGCTGACGGCGATGTCGGCGTGCGTGGCGGAGAGGTCTGCCAGCTTCTCCTGCAGGATGCGGTTGGACATCGCAGGCTCGAGCGTGCTGTACAGCCCTGCCGCTCCGCAGCAGATCTCTGCATGGCGCATCTCGACGAGCTCCACTCCCGGCAGCGACCGGATGAGCTCGCGTGGCTGTTTGCTGATGCGCTGAGCATGCGCGAGGTGACATGCATCCTGGTAAGTCACGCGCAGCTTGACTTCTTTCTTCGGTGACGGAAGCCCGATTTCAGCGAGCCACTCCGTGATGTCTTTCACCCTTCCTTTCAACTCGGGATAGAAGTCCTTCAGGTGAGCTCCGCATCCGGCCGAGTCGACGACCAGCGCGTCGAATTCTCCAGCGAGGTACGTGCGCGTGTTGGCGTCACGCAGCTGATCGGCACTCTCGAGGTCACCGTTGTGAGCAAACAGCGCGCCGCAGCAGCGCTCTCCGGGCGGAAACCACACCTCGCAACCTGCGAGCTGCAGCAGCTTCACCGACGCCTGGTGGGATTGGGGATAGAGGATGGGCATGACGCAGCCGACGAGGAACGCGACGCGGTGCTTGCGCTCACCCAACGCCGGCGCGACGTTGCCCGGCGGGCGGCGGAATTGCCTCCGGAGTCGAGGCAGCTGGCGGCCGGAGCGAAGGAACGACGTGAGCTTCGCGGCCTGCGCTGCGCGGGTCGCCGCACCGAATGCGCGCAGACGGAACGGGTGTCCGAGCAGCTGCCGCAGCGCGACGCGGCTAAGCGTTCGCTTGGGTGATGGGCGTCGCAACCGCTCGACCTCGGCGCGACCGGCCTCGATGATCCGCCCGTAAGGCACTCCCGAAGGACACACGGCCTCGCAGGTGCGGCAGCCCAGGCACAGGTCGATGTGGCGCACCTGCTCTTCGTCGAACGGCAGCGTCAAGCGCTTCCACTGGGTCATGAGATAGATCCGGCCGCGCGGCGATTCGGTCTCGAGACCCGTCATCCGGAAGGTCGGGCACGCGTCGAGGCACAGGCCGCAGTGGACGCAGGAGGCGAGGTCGTCGTCGCTGAGAAGGTCGAACGGTTTGCTCTTCACACCACAAACCGCCCGGGATTCAGGATGCCACCGGGGTCGAACTCCACCTTGATCCGGCGCATGAGCTCAATCGTCGGAGGCGGCGTCCCCCATGCGCCGAGCCGGCCGGCAACTTCCGCGGGCGCAGCCATCAGGACGAGCGAGCCGTGCGCCCCTTCCGCCACGCCGCGCATTTCTCGCACGGCATCGGTGCCGCTTTCGAATGACCAGTGCGCGATGCCGGCACCGGGCGAAGCCCACCACTGAGCGTGCGCCGGCAGCCCAGACAGGATTCCTCGCAATGCGTGCTGCGGCACTGCGATCCGGGCCCAGGATCCGGGTCCGCGCCTGGAGTGCTCGACCCACACCGACGCGTCGGCTTTCTTCCACCCGAGCTCTGCCACCATTCGGTTCACCGCGTCGGGGCTGCCGAAGAAGCGCGCCAGGACTCGCCCGTCCGAGAACAGCTCCAGCGCCGCTGGCGCAAGGGGAAGCTCCAGGGCACGAGTCGCCGCCGCCCACGCCTCCCCGATCGAACTGTTCAGGCTCTCGACCGTGACGTCGTGCAGGGGTCGCGGAAACACCTTGAAGGAGGCGGCTACGATGACGCCGAGAGACCCCATCGCGCCGAAGTGCAGCTTCATCAGGTCGTATCCGCTCACGTTCTTCACCACGCGTCCCCCGGCGCTGGCGAGGTGCCCGTCCGGGAGCGCGACCCGGATCCCGATGAGGAAGTCGCGCGCCGAGCCGAAGCGCTGGCGAAGCGGGCCAAGCCACCCCGTCGCGAGCAGCCCCCCGATGGTGTGGCCGGGTGAGTTGAAAGGATCGAGCGGCAGGAACTGGCCGGCCTTGCCAAGCTCGACCTGCAGCGCCTCGAGGGTGATTCCCGCTTCCACGCTTACCACCATGTCCGCTTGCGAGTGCTCGAGCACGCGGTCGAGAAGTGTCGTGTGGAGCTCGACGTCGCAGCGAAGCGGCGGGCCGCCCATGCCGCTGGCCCTTCCACCGCCGACGGGAACGACCGCCGATCCGCTCTCCGCCGCCTGATGCAGGCGACGAGCGAGCTCTTCCGCCGTTGCGGGCTTTTCGACGGCCGGGGTTCTCACCACCACTTCGCCTCCACGGCGAGCCCCGTGCGGCCGGCTAGATGGACGTGCTTGCGGGTGGGGTCGGGGAAGATCTTGCCGGGATTCATGATCCCGTCCGTGTCGAAGGCTCGCTTGACCCTCTGCATGGCGTCGAGGTCGTCAGCGCTGAAGACCCATGGCATGAACGCGCTCTTCTCCAGCCCGATGCCGTGCTCACCCGACAGCGCGCCACCAAGCTCGACGACGGCGCGCAGCATCTCCTCGCCGGCGCCTTCCACCTGGTGCAGCACGTCTCCGTCGCGCAGGTCGAACAGGATGTTGGGATGCAGGTTTCCGTCGCCTGCGTGGAAGACATTTGCGACCGGAAGCTTGTAATGCTCGCCGATCTCGCCAACGGCGGAGAGGACCTGCGGCAGGCGCGACCTGGGCACGACGCCGTCGTGGAGGTAGTAGTTCGGCTTGATCCTGCCGAGCGCGCCGATGGCGCCTTTGCGGCCCGCCCAAAGCAGATCTCGCTCGCCCTGCGTCTGCGCCTCGCGCATTGCGTAGCCCTCGTTGTCGGCGAGGACTTCGCGCACGGCGGCAATCAGCTCGCGGGTCGACTCGGCGATGCCGTCGACCTCGACGAGCAGGACGGCGCCCGCGTCTGTCGGATAGCCGGCTCGGTAATGCGCCTCGACCGCGCCCACCGTCATGCGGTCCATCATCTCCAGCGCCGCCGGCACGATTCCGCGAGCGATGACCGCCGACACGGCATGGCTCGCCGTCTCGATGGTCGGGAACGCGGCGAGCAGGGTCGCCACGCTTGGCGGGATGCGGAGCAGGCGCACCTTGATTTTGGTGATCGCACAAAGGGTGCCCTCCGAGCCGACGAGCACGCCGCACAGGTCGAGGCCGATCCGGTCCGGCGCGTCGCCGTTCACCCAATGGACGCTGCCATCGGCGAGGACGACCTCCATGCCGAGTACGTGGTTCGTGGTCACCCCGTAGTAGAGGCAGTGCGGACCGCCCGAGTTCTCGGCCGCGTTACCGCCGATGGTGCATGCCTTCTGGCTCGAGGGATCAGGCGCGTAGAAGAGACCGAGCGACGAGGCCGCCAGGGAGAGCTCCTGGTTGACCACGCCCGGCTCGACCAGCGCGGTCTGTGCGACCGGGTCGAGCTCGAGGATGCGGCGCATCCGCGTCACCTGCAGCGCGATGCCGCCTCGAATCGTCACGGCGCCGCCGGAAAGTCCTGTTCCGGCGCCGCGCGGCACCACAGGAATGTGGTGCTGCGCTGCCACCTTGATCACGCCGGCGACCTGCTCGGTCGTGGCCGGCAGGACGACGGCGTCGGGAAGAGCTCCTTCGATCGAGGCGTCGCGCTCGAAGATGCGAAGGTCGTTGGCGGAGTCGATGACGGCTTCGCGACCGACGATTCGCCGCAGCTCCTCGACGACCGATGTGGGGAGAGCCATCAGGCCAGCGGCGCCTCGCGTTCGGGGCTGCGCTCGAAAACCTCGAATCTTCGCGTCATCGCGCCCGGCAAGCCGGGCGCCTCGACCGCGTGGACGCCGACGATGAGGAGGTCGAGCCATTTCCGGCATTCGTCGTCGGTTGGCATGCGGTCCGCGCGCTCGAAGACGGCCTCCTGGATGCGGCTGTGCGGCGAGACCTGGATCGTGTACCAGACGGACAGGCCGTCAGACGTGATGGCGTGGTGCGTCTCGTCGACGCGCCGGTTCACGGGCAATCGCAACGGCTTCGCTTCGGCCGCTGCCCGCAGTCGTGCCGCTTCGGCCGAGATGTCCGTCATCCGACTCAGCTTAAACTCGAATCAATGAAGAGCCGTGGGCGTGTGGAGGCCGCGCTCGCGATGGGAGTCGCCGACCGGCCACCGGTGGGCGCGTGGGGACACACCTATCGTGAGGAATGGTCCCCGGAGGCGCTCGCCAACATCACGGTGGAGCGCGCGCGGCAGTTCGGTTGGGACTTCGTGAAATTCCAGCCGCGGGCGAGCAGCTTTGCCGAGGCATTCGGATCGGTGTACAGGCCGGCCGGCCATCGCCTCAAGGGACCGGTGCTGGTCAGCGCGGCCGTTCCAGATCTCGATTCCTGGCGCAAGGTGCACCTGGTCAACCGCAAGGCGCTGGACGACCAGGTGGAGTCGATCGGGATGGTCGTGCGAGGGCTCGGCGATGACGTGCCCGTGATCCAGACGGTGTTCAGCCCGATCACCGTCGGCGGCTACCTGGTCGGTAAGTCGTCGGCACGCGTCAGGCGCGAGCTGCGGCAGCACCCGGAGCTGGTGCGCCCGGCGTTGGACAGGATCGCCGAGGCATTGGTCGATTTCAGCCGCCGCTCGGTCGGGGCCGGAGCTGCGGGAATCTTCTACGCGATCTCGGGCTACGCGAGCAAGGACGCGATGGCGGAAAGCGCGTATCGCGAGCAGCTGCTTCCGTACGACGTGACCGTGCTCGAGCAGTTGCCGGCTGAAGCGTGGTTCAACGCCGTGCATCTCTGTGGGTCGAACCTGAACTTCGGCCTGGCGCGCGACCTGCCGGCGCAGGTGGTCAGCTGGTCTATTCACAACCAGGGCAATCCCTCGCTGGCCGAAGGCAGGAAGCTGAGCGGCCGGGCGGTGATGGGCGGGCTGGGGCAGCGCGCGAGCTTGCTCTACGGCCCACCACCGGAGGTCGAGGCTGAGGCGCGTCGAGCGGTGGCTGAGACGGGCGGTCGCGGTTTGCTGCTTGCACCCGGTTGCTCTGTTCCAACGCGGGCGAAAGACGTCAACCTGGCGGCGATGGTGTCGGCGATCGCCGCATGACGGGCGTCGCGGGTCTCGCCGAGATCGTGCTCTGGGTGCGGGACATGGACGCGGCGCTGCGTTTCTACCGCGACCTGTTCGGGCTCGAGGTCATTTCGCCACCGGACTTCCCGAACAAATTCCTGCGAGCCGGGGAAGGCGGAGCGGGGGTGCCGGAGATGATCGTTCTGATTCCACATCCCGACCGGTCTGTCGAATTTCCGCGCGAGAAGCCGAAGCGGGTCCTGCACCACCTCGCGTTTCGGGTGGACGGCTTGGCCTACGACGAACTGCAGCGTGGCTTCACCGCCGCGGGAGTCGAGGTGCGATCCGGCATCCACCCGGTGCTCAGGGGTGTGCGCACCTTCTACGTCGACGACCCGGACGGGAACGAAATCGAATGTATATCTCCCGACCCGGACCAC
>JBGQGS010000021.1:0-21664 GCA_041497555.1 Candidatus Dormibacteraceae bacterium
AGCCACTCGGAGGCCGTTCCACTGCTGGCCCCATACCTGGCAGGCAAGCTTCGCCGCAACCAGGCCGAAGCTGTGCGCAAGCACATCGCGGTATGCATGAAATGCGCCCGTCGAATCGGACGGCGCCGAGTCAAGGGCCCCCCCGAACTCAAGGCAACGCCCCCGGGTTCGGTGGGCTAGCGCAGGAGTGTTGAGACATGAGGGTTAGTACAGTAGGTATGAAATGGCCAAGGTAGTCGTCCGCTTCTTCGATGACGAGACCCTGGAAGGTGTCGCTCGCGATCTTGACTTCGACGAGCCTGACTTCCTGGTCGAGGTCGATGACGCGGGCGGCCTCGAGAACAATGAGACGGCCTGGATCCCTCTCACGGCGGTCAAGTGGGTCGAGCTTCCGCGCGACCAGGACCTTGCGTCCGAGACACCGACCCGCAAGGTCGCCATCCGGTTCCTCGACGGCGAGGTGCTGCGTGGTCACCTGGACGGGTCGCTCGAGCGCCACCGCTACGGCGTGGTCCTGCACCTGCACGCTGAGCAGGCCGACAGCCCGATCCGAAAGCTCGGAATCCCTTTCTCGGCGGTCAAGGCGCTCTTCTTCATCCGCGAGTTCGACGCGCGCGGCGAGGAGGCCGGCACCGCCTCTGACGCGTACCTGGCGCGCCGGACCATGGCTCCGCTGCTGGACGTGCTCGAGGAGATGGACATGCTGACCCGCCTGCATCGGGACGGGTTGCTGACCGACGGCGAATACGCCTCGAAACGAACCCTGGTCTTGGAACGCCTTTAGTCCACGCTTTGGCTCACTAGGGCGTCAGAACCCCGGCGTAGAATTCCGATCGTGGCCGAACGCAACGGTTCTCGTAATGGAAACGGCGCCCTGCACAGGGGAGTAAAGGGCTCCTTCAAGGTCAAGGCGGGGCTTGCCCAGATGCTCAAGGGCGGCGTGATCATGGACGTCGTCACGGCTGAGCACGCCCGCATCGCGCAGGAGGCAGGCGCCTGCGCCGTGATGGCTCTGGAGCGCGTTCCCGCCGACATTCGCAAAGAAGGCGGCGTGGCCCGCATGTCCGACCCGGACCTGATCAGGTCGATCATGGAAGCCGTGACCATCCCGGTCATGGCGAAATGCCGGATCGGGCATTTCGTCGAGGCGCAGATCCTGGAGGCGCTGGGTGTCGACTACATCGACGAGTCCGAGGTCCTGACGCCGGCAGACGAGGAGAACCACATCGACAAGCACCCGTTCAAGGTGCCTTTCGTCTGCGGCTGCCGAGACCTCGGCGAGGCGGCTCGCCGGATTGCTGAAGGCGCGGCCATGATCCGCACGAAGGGCGAGGCCGGCACCGGCAACATCGTCGAGGCGGTTCGCCACGCGCGAGCCGTCAACGCCGGGATCCGCAAGCTGCAGGGCATGAACCACGCAGAGCTCGTCCACGAGGCAAAACTTATCGGCGCTCCGGTCGAAGTCCTTGTCGAGTGCCAGCGACTCGGCCGCTTGCCTGTGGTCAACTTCGCCGCGGGCGGCATCGCGACGCCCGCCGATGCGGCGTTGATGATGCAGCTTGGTGTGGACGGCGTGTTCGTCGGGTCGGGCATCTTCAAGTCCGAGGACCCCTTGAAGCGTGCCAAAGCGATCGTCGCGGCCACCACCTACTACGACAAGCCAGAGCGCCTGGCCGAGGTGTCCGCGGGACTGGGGAAGGCGATGGACGGTCTCGAGATCCCCGCCATCCCCAAGGACGCGCTGCTCGCTGCCCGAGGCTGGTAGCTCCGCTCCGAAAAGGGGCATGTCTCCTCTGGGGCGCGCTGCGCGCGCCCGGCCCCTCATCGGGGTCCTCGCGATGCAGGGTGCTTTTGCCGAGCACATCCGTGCCCTGGAGAAGTCTGGTGCGCGTACGCGACTGGTGCGGACGCGTGAAGACCTCGAAGGGCTGGACGGCATCGTGCTCCCAGGAGGCGAGAGCACGACCATGACCATGCTCATGGAGCGCACGGGGTTGCTCGAGCCGTTGCGCGAGGCGATCTCTCACGGCCTCGCCACGTTCGCGACCTGCGCTGGGATGATCCTGCTCGCGCGCGCGGTCCGGGACGGCGTGGCCGACCAGCGGGGCCTGGGGCTGCTCGACATCGGCGTCCGGCGCAACGGTTACGGCCGCCAGGTCGACAGTTTCGAAGCGGCACTGGACGTTACCGGATTGGGTGGAAAGTCATTCCCGGGCGTCTTCATCCGGGCGCCGCTGGTCGAATCGACCGGCTCCGTCGAGGTGATCGCGAAACACGACGGGCATCCCGTAGCCGTCCGCCAGGGACGCATCGTCGCGCTGTGCTTTCATCCAGAGCTGACCAGCGACCTGCGCCTGCATCGCGAGTTCGTCCGCATGGCAGCGGGCGCCTCCTGATGAAGATTCGCGCTGCCGGCCTGCTGGACCTCGCCCGGATCGAGGAGATGCATCGGTCGGCCGACATCCGCCTGAGCGAGGCTGAGCCGCCGGCGGCGAGGCTGTGGTCGCTGCTCAGCTCGACGCTCTCCGCCCTGTTGCCCCTATCCCAAGAGACGCTGATCTACGTCGCCGAGGACAACGGCAAGGTCGTCGGCTTCATCCAGGCCTCGGGCCAGCCGCTCGGTCTCGATCTGCGACGCGCGAGGGTGCTGCAGGTCCTGAACCTCCAGGTGGCCGAGGAGTCTGATTCCGAAGAGGTTGCGCCGGCGCTGGTGGAGCATCTCTCCAACCAGGCGCTCGAACGAGGCGCGCTGCGCCTGTTCGTCCGCGTGCCCGAAGGCGACCCGCTTCTCCCGGCCTTCCGGCTGCGCGGTTTCCGCCAGTATGCAACCGAGGTGGTCGTCTACGCCGACAAGCCCGCCATGCGCTCGGAGCAGCCTCCGGACGGAGTGCGGCCGGTCAAGCGCGGCGACAACCGCATGCTCTATCAGCTGTACCGCAAGGTGACGCCCCAGGGCGTGTCTCAGCTCGAGGCCCCGACGTATCGCGAATGGCGGGCGCTGCACGGCGGCGAGTGGACAGGCAGGCTCGCAGCGCGTGGGTCGGACAAGCAGGAATACGTCGTCGACCGCGTCGAGGTGGTTGGGTGGGCCAAGGCCGAACGCAGCACCGGGGCGCGACCCGACACGCTTAACTTCATGGCGCTCCCTGAAGGTCCGCTGCCAGGGGAGCTCGCCGACTTCGGCCTCTCCCTGCTCGAAGATTCCGAGGCGCCGGCCTGGTCCAGCTTGCGCCACTATGATTCCCACATGATCGACGCCCTGCGTGGGCGTGGGTTCAGCGTCCTGCTGACACAGCTTCTCTTGGTGAAGGAGCTTGCGGTCCGCGTGCCGGTGCCCGAGAAGGGACTGGTACCTTCGTTCGGATGACCTCAGAAACTCGCATCGCGCGCCAGGTCGCAACGCGAACCGACGAACCGCATTGGGATGAGGAGATCGAGCTCTTGGCCCGCGCGCTACCCCCCGATCTAGCCCGCGCGCTGCACGAACGCACCGATCCGCGCGAGCTGCTCGAGATCGTGCTGGACCTTGGCCGCGAGCCGGAGGCTCGCGTGCCCGGACGCGAGGTGCTCCTTGCCGATCATCCGGTGTCAGCTTCCGATCTCGAGCACGTCGCCAACAACGTCGGGCAATTCGGCGACGACAACCGCGCCGGAATCGAGCGCACGTTGCACCGCGTCTCGGCCATCCGCAACCGCTCGGGTCGAATCACCGGCCTGACCATGCGAGTCGGCCGCGCTGTCACAGGCACGGGCGAGATCATCCGCGACATCGTCGTCAGCGGCCAGAGCATCCTGTTGCTCGGCCGCCCGGGCATCGGCAAGACCACGATGCTGCGTGAGTGCGCCCGGCTGCTCGCCGACGAGCTGCGCAAGCGCGTGGTCATCGTCGACACGTCAAACGAGATAGGCGGGGACGGCGACATCCCGCACCCCGGCATCGGCCGCGCGCGGCGGATGCAGGTGAAGACGCCGCTCCTTCAGCACGCAGTGATGATCGAGGCGGTCGAAAACCACATGCCTGAGGTCATTGTCATCGACGAGATCGGCACCGAGCTCGAAGCCGGAGCGGCGCGCACGATCGCGGAGCGCGGCGTTCAGCTCATCGCCACCGCCCACGGCCAGACGCTCGAGAACCTCCTGGTCAACCCGACCCTCAACGACCTGCTCGGCGGCATCCAGAGCGTCACTCTTTCCGACGAGGAAGCGCGCCGAAGAGGGACGCAGAAATCCGTGCTCGAGCGCAAGGCGCCGCCGACGTTCGACGTGTTGGTCGAGATCCAGGACCGCGACCGAGTGGCTATCCACATGCCCCTCGCAGATGTCGTCGACACCGCGCTGCGCGGACCGCTGCTCACGCCGAAAATCCGCCTGCGCACTCGAGACGGGCGAGTCATCTCCAACGTCGACGCGCCGGTCGTACTGACGCCCGAGCCGCCGCCTGCGCCGCCGTCGCCGAGCAAGCCCCTCGGCATCTTTCCGTACGGCGTGAGCCGGCACCACGTGGAGCAGACGATCAAGGAGATGGAGCTGCCGGTCAAAGTGCTCGGCAACCTCGACGGTGCAGGAGCGGTGCTGACTCTGAAGAACCATTACCGGCGACGGCCTGACAGTCTGCGCCAGGCCGAGAGCCGCGGCCTCCCGATCCACATCCTCAAGAGCAATTCGGTGACCCAGGTACGCGACGCTCTGTCCCGCATTTACGGCGTCGACCGGCATGACGAGGCCACGACGCGGGCGCTGGCCGAGGCGGCGGCCGCCATCAAGGCGGTAAAGACCACGCTGCGCCCGGTCGAGATCTCACCTCAGAATGCCTACTTGCGAAGACTTCAGCACCAGCTCGTCGCCGAGAACGATCTGTCCGCTCGCAGTACGGGCAAGGAGCCGCAACGCCGCCTTCGCATCACGCCGTCGGCCGAAGAACCCGCATAGTATCCCCGCACATGGGCCGCGGCCTCTTCATCACCTTCGAGGGCACGGAGGGTTCCGGCAAGACAACCCAGGTCGAGATGTTGGGCGAGTGGTTGTCGTCGCACGACCCGATCGTGATCCGCGAGCCGGGCGGCACGGAGCTGGGAGAGCGCGTCCGCGAGGTCGTCCTCTATGCGGGGCTCGACATCGACGCGGAAGCCGAGATGTATCTCTTCATGGCCGCGCGCCGGCAGCTGATCGCCGAGGTGATCGCGCCCGCGCTGGCGGCGGGCCAGATCGTGATCGCCGATCGGTATCACGACTCGACTCTCGCTTACCAGGGAGGGGCTCGCGGCGTGCCGACGACGTGGCCTTCGACCTTTCCCCACCCCGACCTCACCTTCCTCCTGGAAGGGCCAGTCGAGAATGGTCTGGAGCGTCACGTGGCGGCGGGAAAGGCGCCGGACCGCATGGAGCAGGAGTCGCTCGACTTTCACCGGAAGGTGGCGGCGGCCTACGACCGGCTTGCGGCGGCAGATCCGGCTCGTTTCGTCCGACTCGACGCGACGGGATCGCGCGAGAAGATCCACCTCGAGGTGAGAGATCGCTTGACCCCGCTCGTCGAGGCGGCGAAGCGAAGCACGTGATTCCGGTGGACTCATTCGAGAAGGTCTGACTCCGAAGGCCTATTCGTGATCCGGGTCGAGGGCCTGCGCAAGAGCTTCGGCGAAGTGCGCGCCATCGACGGCGTCGACCTGCAGGTCGAGCGCGGCGAGACCCTCGTCCTGCTCGGGCAGAATGGCGCGGGCAAGTCCACCACGCTGCGCTGCCTGGGCGGGATTCTCCACCCCGACTCGGGCTTGATCGAGCTCGACGGGCTCAAGCTGCCGGATAGGCTCGACGAAGTTCGCGCGCGGCTCGGTGTGGTGCCCGACCAGGCACGGCTTTACGGCCGCAACACCGCGCTTGAGTACCTGGACCACTTCGGGTATCTCTACCGGGTTCCCGAAGCGGTGCGCCGGGAACGAATCGGCAGATTGCTCGAGCGATTCGAGCTGGCCGACCGAGCAGACACAGTGCTCGCGGCCTACTCGCGAGGCATGGCGCAGAAAGTCGCGTTGATCAGGGCGACGCTGCACGAGCCGGACTGGATCTTCTGTGACGAGCCGACGGCCGGGCTCGATCCTGTCGCAGCGGCAGACATGCGGCGCTACCTGGGCGAGCAGCGAGCGCGAGGCGCCGCGCTGATCGTCACGACACACGTGCTCAGCGAGGCTGAGCTGATGGCGGATCGCGTCGCCATCATGCGGCGCGGAATCATCGTCACCCACGGTACGCTCGATGAGCTGCGGCGCAAGGCCGGCGATGGCCGGCTGTTCACCGCACATCTCGCCGCCCCTCCATCGAACCTGGAGTCCTTGGGAGGTTGGCTGCGCGAGCACACGGTGAGCCATCGGCTGGACGGCCAGCGCCTCACCTACACGCTGGCGTGGGACACCAACCTCGGCGATCGCGCGGCATTCACTGCGCAGCTGCAGAGCCGTCTCGCCGACCACGGGGCCATGTTTCACCAGCTCGAGGAAGAGCAGACGAGCCTGGAGTCGGTCTACCTCGAAGCGATGTCGGAGCCCCTCGCGGCGCCGTCGGAAGCGCAACCGAAAGCTGCCGAGGTCGTCTCCGGGATCCCGCCGACGCAAATGTTCGGGTCGCTGCGCTCGCAGGGCGGCCTGCTGCGCCACGCGCTTCCTTTCTATGTGAGCTCGTGGTGGCGGCGGGGCGACCTCAGCTGGGTCATGTACCTGAACGCATTCGTGCTGCTGCTCGTGGCCGCGACATCGCTGTTCGGGCAGCTTCCCGGCGCGGCCGGGCAGGTCGCGCAGCGATTGGCCGGCGGCACCGCGCTGCAAGCCGGCCTGCTCCTGCCGCTGTTCTTCATGTCGTTCGCGCTCCTGGAGTCGATCAAGAGCTCGATTGGGATCTGGTGGGAGAAGGCGCAGGGGTCGCTGGAGGTCCTGCTCTACACACCCGTCGACGATCCTTCGCTGATCTGGCTCGAGGTCCTGCCCGGTGCGGTGGTCAGCACCGTCTGGGTGACTTTGTGGATGGCGGCGGGCATGGCGTTCCTCAGCCTGTTCGGACAGGCCGCCCCCTGGGACCTTCTGCCCATCTTCGCCTTCGTCGCTGCAGTGACCGCGTACTGGGCGGCGATGGGCCGAATGCTGGGCTTCATGCTCTTTCCGCGCGAGGGCGCGGCCGGCGGCGCATGGTCATTTCTCCTGTCGCCGGTCTCGGCCGCGGTGGCCGACCTGCCGCTCGCCCTGTTCGTTTTCCGATCGCCCTTGGCCCCAGCCTCCCTCCTTCTTCCCATCACGGCCTGCTTCGCATTGACTGTTCTGTGCGGGACGACCTTCGACCGCGAGCGCCTGATGGAGACAGGCCTGGGACGCGTACGCCGCCGCCGGATGTGGATTCCGATCGCGGTAATTCGCCGCAACGCAGCCGCCATCATTGCCGGCCTCCTTATCGCCGGAGCTTCGGCGGGCATCGCCGGCGGGATCACTGCTGGCGCGAACTGGCATTCGTGGTCCGACGTCCATGCGGCAGCCACCGGTTCGTCGGCAGACCCGGTACAGGCCGGCTCCGCGCCGGCGCAAACGGGCGCTTCCTCCGCCAGCGGGATAACCATCGCGGCCGCCGCGCTGGCCGGCATCGTCGCGACCCTCGCGTTGATGCTCGCCATGGTGATCGTGAGCTTTGCCGCTTTCTTCCTGCTCGGCCTGCCGGCGCTGCTCGGCTTGATCGGAGCCGGCGCCCTCTGGGGCATGCAAGCGGGCTTCGGTGAAACGGCTCCTCTGGAGCCGTGGCTCGCGGGCGCGGGCGGCGTCGCCCTCCTGGCGCTCGCGTTCAACACCGGCGCGGCCCTGCCGATCTACTGGTCCCTGGTCTTCGGCTCGGGCCGGCGGCTGGACCGTCTCCGCGAAGCGTGGCTCGGCTACTGGACGCTCTTCCGGGGCCTCGTCATCCCGGCGTGCGCGCTTTTCGGTCTCGTCGTTTTTCGCCTCCTCGCCGGGGGCTAGTGCTGGGCTGGGCCTGACATGCTGACGAGCGCGACCCCGCCGACGATCAGGACGATGCCTCCGATCGCGAGAGGTGGAACCGGGTCGCCGAACATGACCTTGCCGAGGATAGCGACAAGTGCGATGCCGACAGCGGCCCAGATCGCGTAAACGATTCCAACCGGAAGGGACTTGAGCACCAGCGCGAGGAACGCGAAGCTCGCCAGGTAACCGACGACGACGATGATCGACGGCACCAGGCGGCTCAGCCCGTCGGAGGCTCGAAGCGCGAGCGTGCCCGCCACCTCGGTGGCGATGGCGGCGCCGAGAAGCACCCAGGGCATCGGTGTCGCTAGAGGTCGAGGGACTGGGCGACCAATTCTCGGTGGTAGGTCGCGTCGCCGAGCGTCACTTCTGACGACTTAGCCCGCTTGAAGTACAGGTGCATGTCATGTTCCCACGTGAAACCGATGCCGCCGTGCACCTGGATCCCGTCGCCCGCGACCTTGCGATAGGCATCTGAGACATAGGCTTTCGCCATCGATGCCGCCAGCGAGCGGTCAGGCGCGTCGGCATCAACGGCCCACGCGGCGTAGTACGTCGCCGAGCGGCCGCTCTCCGACAGCACCAGCATGTCGGCGAGCTTGTGCGATACCGCCTGGTAGATGCCGATGGGCTTGCCGAACTGATGGCGCGTCTTCGCATACTCAGTCGAGGTCTCAAGCACTTTCTGAGCGCCACCGATCATCTCGGCGCACAGGGCCGCGGTCGCCCACTCCAGAGCTCGCTTCAAATGGGGCCAGGCCTTGTGCGCGGGACCCATGAGAGAGTCAGCCTCCAGCTTCAGGTTGTCGAAGCGGACCTCGCTCCAACGACGGGTCGCGTCGAGGGTTTTGAGAGAGCTGACGGTAATGCCTTGAGGCCGTCCTTTGACCAGGAAGAGGGAGATTCCGTCCTCGCCGTCGCCCCGGGTCCGCGCCGCGACGATGATGTAGTCGGCGGCCTCGGCGTCGGGCACGAAGAGCTTGACGCCATCGAGCTGCCAGCCACCTCCGCTTGGTTTGGCGGTCAGCGTCACAGCGCCGGCGTCCCATCGGCCCGACGGTTCGGTCAGGGCGAGAGTGGCGCGCGCCGAGCCTTGCGCGATTGCACCGAGGACCTCCTTCTTCTGGGCCTCGGTCCCGGCCTCGATGACGGCCGGCACCGCGAGACCCATTGTGGCGAAGAACGGGCCGGGGAGCAGCGCGCGGCCGGCTTCTTCGAGGACCACGATCAGGTCGAGGAATGTGCCGACGCCACCGTATTGCTCGGGGATGCCGAGCGCGGTCCAGCCGAGGTCCGCGATCTTCTTCCAAAGCCCTTGGTCATAGGCGTCAGGGCTGTCCATTAGCTTGCGAACGACTTTCGAGCTGCACTCCTTGGCCAGGAAGTCACGCGCGGAGCGCCGGAGCATCTCCTGCTCCTCGGAAAATGCGAAATCCATCAGGGGATGAGTCTAGGACTCGGCGTTTGACGGAGACGGCGAGTCAGGCGGTGGCGCCTTGGGCGTGCGTCGCCGCGGGGGCTTGCGCGCAGAAGCGGTCGACGTCTCCGGAACGGCTTCGGGAGCGGGCGCTGGCGCGGCTTCGCCGGTCTCCAGCTCCTCCGCATGCGCAGGCAGTTCGAGCTCAGCTGCGTGCGCGGGCAGTTCGAGTTCAGGCTCAGGTTGGGGCGTGGGAACCTCGGAAGCTATCTGGGCTTCAGGTTCCGGCGCGGTTGTTGGCGCAGCCGGCGAAGCGGGCCCCTCTTCCGCGGGCGTCCTGGTGCCGACCGGCGCGATGCGGCGGACGGGCGGGGTGAGAGGCAGCACCACCGTCTGGCGGCGGTACAGCGTGACCAATCCGAAGAAACCGGTCAGGATCGCGACGATTCCCATCCCGACGGCGAAGCCCATCGCCGTCGTCTCGCCGCCCGTCATCGGCCGCTCGAAACCCGCGGCGCAGCTGGCCGCCGCCGGCGGGCACGTGCCCAGGACCGCGACTCGCAGCGGCACCGCGAGCATGGCGAGGATTCCGTAAACGATCGCGAGGCTCGCCACGAAGTACAGCCCAGAGGTGACGGCCCTTCCCTGCTGGTAGAGCAAGGCGCACGCGCCGAGCCCGATGGCCGCCACCGCGAAGGGGATCAACGCTCCATTGATCCGATTCGAGCCCCCACCGAGCACGAGCGGAGCGAGTCCTCCGACCGCGGCGAGTCCGCACGCGATCCACAAAGCCCACACAACGCGCTGCTCATGGCGCGATGCAGGATCCACGCTAGTCCCCAGGGCGAGCGGCGATAGCCGGCGAGCTGAACACAGTGCGGCCTAGTTTAGGCTGCGTGTGTCAATCCTCAGCGTCGGCGCCCAGCCGCGACGTGCGCTGTCTGCCTCAGCGGCAGCTCCTTGATGAACAGCGTTGCGATGAGCGCGATCGCGACGATCGGAAGGCCTGCGGTGAAAACGGGATGCATCGCGTCAGCCAGTCCGTGCCGGATGCCGGCGGCGATTGCCGGCGGCAGATGCGCGAGCTGTGTCGGGTCGAACACCGCCCCTGCGGTCGAGTTGCCGGACGCCTGGAACTGCTTGAGGGCGGAGGCAGGCAGGTACTTGGACATGGACGTGGCCATGCCCTGGGTCAGGATCGTGCCGAGGATCGCTAACCCGACGGCCGCCCCGATCGATCGCGAAAGCTGCGTGGCGGAGGTCGCCACGGCCATGTCCTCCCGGCTGACAGAGTTCTGCACGATCAGGGTGTAGGTCTGCATGGTGACGCCGAGACCGAGCCCGATCAGGATCATGGCTTCGATCGCGGTCTGGTTGGTCGTATTGACGTTGAACGTCGAGAGCATGTAGAAGCCGGCACCCATGACGACGAGCCCGACGAGCAGCGGCCTCTTGTAATGACCCGTCCGCGAGATGTACTGGCCGCTGCCGATGCTCGTCACGATCATCGCCACAAGCATTGGGACGAGGATCGCACCGGAGTTCGTGACGCTGTTGCCGATCACCCCCTGGACGAAAACCGGGAGGAAGAAGATCGCACCGAACATCGACATCGCGACTCCCATGCCGGCGATGTTGGAAAACGTGAAGATGCTGCTCTTCCAGAGCCGCAGCGGCAGCACCGGTTCGGCGGCCCGCGTCTCGACCCAAGCGAACGCCGTGAGGAGGATCGCCGCGGCGGAGTAGAGGCCGACGATCTGCCATGAGTTCCACGGGTACTGCCCTCCTCCCCACACGGTGGCGAGCAGAGCGCAGGTGATGCCGACTGAAAGCGTGATGCTGCCCCAGACGTCGATCGCGTGCTTGCGCCGCTCGTTGGGGACGTGCATGTAGAAGGCCACCACGATCAGGGTGAGGACAGCAAAAGGCAGGTTGACGAAGAAGAGCCATCGCCAGCTGAAATGCTCCGTGATGTAACCGCCGGCAGCCGGCCCGATGATTGACGCGACGCCGAAGGAAGCGCCCATCATCCCCTGGTACTTGCCGCGCTCGCGCGGCGAGATGATGTCGCCGATGATGGCCTGCGACAGGGGCATGATGAAGCCCATCCCGGCGCCCTGGACAAAGCGCGCGAACACCAGGAACCAGAAGTTGGGGGCGATCCCGGACAGCGCCGAACCGACGGCGAAGACGACGATGCCGGTCATGTACAGCGGCTTGCGGCCGTAGATGTCGGAGAGCTTGCCGGCGACCGGCACGACGATGGTCGAGGCAAGCATGGCGGAGATCGGGATCCAGCTGTAGTCGGCGATGCCGCCAAGCTCCGCGACGATGGTCGGAAGGGCAGGCGCGACCAGCGTCATGTTCAGCGACGCGATCAGCGAGCCGAGCATCAGGCCCGCGAAGACGGCCAAGACGCCGCGGTCGATGCCCTTCTTCGGCTCAGGCTCCGGGCGTTCGGCGCGTGCGGGGACAGCGGTCATGACGTCGAACGCACTACCTGCTGCGCGGCAGGCCGAGCACCCGCTCGGCCAGGATGTTGCGCAGCACCTCGGAGCTGCCGGCCTCGATTGTGTTTGCCCTCGAGCGCAGGAACTGGTAGACCCAGCCGTCGCTGTCGCCCACCTGTCCAGCCGGTCCCGCGATGTCGACCGCCGTCTCGGTCATCCGCTGGTTGAGCTCCGACCACATGAGCTTGAGGATCGACCCTTCCGGACCGGGTATTCCGCTGCGCTTCACCGCGGTCACGGCGCGGTACCCGTTGAGCTGGAGCGCCCGCGCCTCGATCGTGTGCTGGGCGATCTTCTGGCGGACGAGCGGGTCCGAGCCCCGACCCAGCTTGCGCGCGCGCTCGGCAAGCTCGGCCGCGGTGATCTGCGCGCGAGTGGCGAGCGCCATGCCGAGCGTGCCGCGCTCGTGCAGCAGCGTGGTCATCGCAACGGCCCATCCGTTTCCAGCCTCTCCGAGGACCTGCGACTTTGGAACTTTGACGTCTTTGAAGAAGATCTCGCAGAATTCCGCGTCGCCGGTGATCTGGACGAGCGGCCGCACCTCGATGCCGGGACTTTCCATGTCGACCAGCAGATAGGTGAGGCCGTCGCGCGGGTTCGCCTCCTTGCGCTCGCGCGTCACCAACATGCACCACTTCGCGACGTGCGCGAGAGTGGTCCACACCTTCTGCCCGTTGACGACGTAGTGATCGCCCTTGTCCTCGGCGCGAGTCTGCAAACCGGACAGGTCGCTGCCGGCGTTCGGTTCGCTGAAACCCTGGCACCAGATCTCCTCTGCAGAGAGAAGGGGCGCGAGGTATCGCTTCTTCTGCTCTTCGGTGCCGTGTGCGATCACGACCGGACCGCCCATGCCGAGCCCGATGACATTGATCGGTTCCGGCGTTTGAGCCTGGATCATCTCGTCGTTGAAGATGAGCTGCTCCATGAAGCCGGCGCCGCGGCCTCCATACTCCTTGGGCCAGGTGATGCCGACGTAACCGGCCTCGTAGAGCTTCTTCTGCCAGGCACGCCGGCTCTCGACGAAGGCCTTCATGTCCGACTCATCGGCCTCAGCCTTGCGCGGAGCGTTGGCCTTCAGCCAGGCCCGGACCTCGTCCCGAAACGCCTTCTCCGGATCGCTCAGCTCGAAATCCACGAAGCCTAAGTTAGACCATCGCCTTGATCGGCGCAGCCGTCCTCGCAATACTCGTGGAACGTGACGTTACGGTCCGACAGTGACCGAGAGAACGAGCCGATTGCGTCAGGTCAGCTGGAATTACGCTCGGCCTCTAGGCCACAGCCGGAATTACTTCGGAGGCCAGCAGCTTCAGCGCGTCGGAGTCATCGAGCAGGAAGTGCTGCAGCATGAAGAGGTCCACGCCCAGGCCCGCCACCATGCGCACCTTGTCGGCGATCTCCTCTGGAGTGCCCACGAACCACGCCGTTCTCCGGTCTTCGATCACCTCATCCGGGGTCATGCCTTTCAGGTCGCGGACGATGTGGGAGACCTGGGCGGCGCGCTCCCGAAGCTCCGACCGATCGCGCCCGATGATGTAGCCGGCCATCACCGAGTGACGGATCGACCTCGGATCGCGACCGATGTCGCGGCAGCACGCTTCCAGGACGTCGCGGCTCTGCTTGTACATGTCGGGGTCGAGCCGCGACTGGTTCCATTCGGACGCTTCACGCGCCACGATGGGCAAGGTTCGCTTCCTGCCCTTCCCGCCCATCAGGAGTGGCATCGGGTTGCGGGCCGGCTTGGGGTTCGACTTGTCCCACGTCTCGCGTATCGTTCGGACGCCTTCCTCAAGCAGGTCGAAGCGCTGCTTCTCGGTGAGGAAAGGGATCCCGAACTCCCGGTGCTCGTTCTCGTTCCAGCCGGCTCCGACACCGAGGATGACGCGCCCGCCGGAAAGAGCGTCCACGGACGCGGCCATGCGCGCCAGGACAGCTGGGTGCCGAAAGGTCATCGGACTGACCATCGGCCCGAATTCGATTCGCTTAGTCCATTCCGCCGCGAGCGCAAGGGAAATCCAGCACTCGATGCAATCGCGCTCCGGCGCACCCATCAGCGAGACGAGGTGGTCGCTGCGGCGCAGCGAGTC
Organism: Candidatus Dormibacteraceae bacterium; assembly: GCA_041497555.1. Lineage (GTDB taxonomy): Bacteria > Chloroflexota > Dormibacteria > Dormibacterales > Dormibacteraceae > Palsa-870. The sequence goes on from JBGQGS010000021.1 coordinate 14,021, forward strand.
GAAGCCAAGCGTGTCGGTGTCGTGGCAGATGCTGCGCCATCTGTCCCAGGTGAGGCCCTCCTGCCCTTCGATCATGATTCCGATCTTGGCCACGATTTCAGATCGTAAGCTGCGCGGGTCTCAACGCAGGGCGTCGGTGAGCTCGTCAAGGGATAGGAAATTCAGGATCCGGTCCTGTGGGATCCCCGCCCGGCGTGCCATCCACATTCCCATCGGAACGTAAGCGAGCTCGGCCGGCGCATGCGCGTCAGCGTCGAGCGTGAAGTTGCACCCACATTCGAGAGCAAGCCGCGCCATCTCGGGAGAGAGGTCCATCCGAGCGGGGTCGCAGTCGATCTCGAGCGCGACATGATGGCGCGCCGCCTCCTTGAAGACCGCTCCGAAATCGTAGGTCGCCCCTTCGCGAGACCCTGGCCGGCGGCCCGTGGGGTGGCCGATCACGTCTACGTGTGGGTGTGAGACCGCGCGTAGCATCCGCTCGGTCATCGCCGCGGGCTCCTGGCGAAGCTTGACATGCGGCGACGCGATCACGACGTCCAGCAGCTCGAGGACCATGTCGGGGAGGTCGAGCGTGCCGTCCTCAAGGATGTCCACCTCGATGCCCTGCAAGAACGCCACGCCGGGCACCCTCGCCTGCACCTCGGCCATCTCGTGTGATTGCGCCAGCAGCCGCTCGGCGTCGAGCCCGTTGACGACCTTGATCCGAGGTGAGTGGTCGGTCACCCCGAGGTAGTGGTAGCCCATCGCCTCGGCGCCGCGGGCCATCTCGAGCATCGTCGCTTTGCCGTCACTCCAATCCGAGTGAGAGTGGACGTCGCCCTGGTACTGGGTGAGGTCGAGCACGGACTCGTCGTCACGCGAAGGCTGCTTCATCTGTTCGCGCAACCGGTCGAGGTAGCGGCTACCGCCGGTCTCCAGTACCTCGGCGAGCACCTTCGCGATTCCGGCGCCAACTCCCTCGAGCGTGGTCAGCTCGTTGCTGCTGTGGAGCGCTGCTAGGTCCGGCCGCTGGACCGTCAGCGACCACGCCGCCGCTGAGAAGGCCTTTGAGCGGAACCTCTCTTCGGGGTCCTGGCGCAGCAGGTACCCGATCTCCGAGAGGACCTGCGCCGCCGCAATCGCGTCCACGGGTCAATTGTGTGAGCATTCAGAACATGGCCAAGACCAAGCCCCGTCCCGGCGACCAGATCCCAGGATTGGTCGAGTCGCTGCTCGCTGAGCTTGGCGAGGATCCCGACCGCCAGGGCCTGCGGGCGACGCCGGAACGGGTTTCGAGGGCGCTTCGCCAGCTCACCGACGGCTACGGCGTGCGGACAGAGGACGTCATCTCAGGCGCCGTGTTCGACCAGGACTACGACGAGATGGTCGTGGTCAAGGACATTCCGTTCTACAGCCTTTGCGAGCACCACATGCTGCCGTTTTTCGGCACCTGCCACGTGGGCTACCTACCGCGAGGAAAGGTGGTTGGCATGAGCAAGATCCCGCGCCTGGTCGGCGTCTTCGCCCACCGGTTGCAGCTGCAGGAGCGCATGACGAAGGAGATCGCAGAGGCGCTCAACGGGGCGCTTTTACCGAAAGGTGTCGGCGTCGTCGTCGAGGCGCGTCACCTGTGCATGGAGATGCGCGGCGTCCAGAAACCGGGCGGGCAGATGATCACGTCCTGCATGCTCGGGACCTTCCGCAAAGATCCGCGCACGCGCTCGGAGTTCCTGGAGCTGGTCCGCCAGCGCTAAAGGCTGCGATCCCGCTTCGCTAGCAGCTCGGAGTCGGCTGGGCCGAAACCGTCGGCGTTGGGCTTGCCGCCGAGCTCAGACTTGTGAGTGGACGGCCGCAAGACATGGTCGCGACGAGAAGCCCGGATACCGCCAACACGCAAGCCAGCCTGGTCAGTTCGCGCCGCCTGATCAAGGATCGGGAATTCAGGAAGACGCCGGTGACCGGCAGCGCACCGAACAGTACGAAAGCGAGCATCAATCCGCCACCCGGTCCTCCGGGCCCGGTCGGCGGCGCCAAGGCCGCTGGTTGAATACACGGCGTTGCGCTGGGTGATGGGCACCCAGGCGCCACAGCACCGGCGACACATTGGGTCGTCGGCGTGGCGCTCGGGCTTGGAGCCTGATGCTGCACAGGGGTTGGGATTGGACTTGGACGTTGGGTGGGCGGAGAGGTGGTCGAGGGCGTGGGCGAGGGCGAAGGTGAGGGCGAAGGCGAGGGCGAAGGCGAGGGCGAAGGCGAGGGCGAAGGTGAGGGCGAAGGCGAGGGCGAAGGTGGCGACATGATCGTGTAGGTCGTTGTGTTGGTCAAAACAATCTTGCCGGCTGAGTCGAGGACGTTGAGCACGATCTTGTGGCCGCCGGGTGTTGCAAGTGAAGCTGGTGGCGCGTAGGGCTTGCTCGGACCGGTGTCGACAGTGTTCTTGGTGCAGGCGCTGGTGGTGACGCTCCAGATGGGCGCCTTGGGGTTGCCGTCGAAGAGGAAGTCGAAGGTCAAGGGTATCGGAGCTAAAGCTGGGCAGCCATTGCTCCACGTATATGTTCCGTCCACGGTGAACGAGGCTGCCGCCAGCCCGGACGTGGGCGTGACCGTCATAGCGGCCGTGTCGGCAAGCACGACCTGGGCGAAGAAAGCAACCGCAAGACAGGCCAGCGCCAGCGCCGGCCCCAGCCGGCGGGCCCAATCCCTCCCTCTTGCGATCCGCACGTTCGGCACGAATTCTGGGGCCCGTCGATCCGGATCGAGCCGCCTTACGCACACATAACGGACCCTTTATGCGTTAGACTCCGTATAAAGCAACCTTTATGTTTCTCCAGTCCCAGCGTCATGAGCTTCCGGACCACTTCTTGGGCTTTGCCAACCCGACCCGCCTGCGCATCCTGGAGCGCCTCGGGAAGGCGGGCGAAGAGAACGTCAACGACCTCGCCGCCCACCTTCACATGAGCCAGCCGCGGATCTCCTGGCACCTGCGGATGCTCCGCGTCGGCGGCGTGATCCGCACCCGCCGTGAAGGCAGGCAGGTTTATTGCTCGCTGGACCTCGAAAACATCGCGCACGAGCGTGCGCGCCTGGATCAGATGCTTGGAATCAAAGATCGAGTGAAAGTTCGTGAGGAGGTTGGAGCGTGAAAAACGGTCAGAAGAATGGTCAGAAGAATGGTCATAAGAACGGTCATCGCAACGGCAAGGTGCGCGTCGCCGTCGTCGGAGTCGGCAACTGCGCCTCTTCGCTGGTGCAGGGCGTGCACTACTATCGCGATGCCTCAGAGAAGGAGGCCGTACCCGGCCTCATGCATGTCAACCTCGGTGGCTACCACATCAGCGACATCGAGTTCGTCGCCGCATTCGACATCGACAAGAAGAAGGTCGGCCTCGACCTCTCGCAAGCCATCTTCGCCGGTCCCAACAACACGGTGAAGTTCAGCGACGTCCCGGCTATGGGGGTCAAGGTCCAGCGCGGCATGACGCACGACGGCATCGGCAAGTACCTCGCCGACATCGTCCAGAAGGCACCCGGCGAGACCGCCGACGTCGTCGGCATCCTCAAGAAGACGAAAGCCGATGTGGTGGTCAGCTACCTTCCGGTCGGGTCGGAAGAGGCGACCAAGTGGTACGTCGAGCAGGCGCTGGCTGCGGGCGTCGGGTTCGTCAACTGCATCCCCGTGTTCATCGCCCGGGAGCCGTACTGGCAGAAGCGCTTCGCGGACAAGAACCTCCCGATCATCGGCGACGACATCAAGTCACAGGTCGGCGCGACCATCATCCATCGCGTGCTGACGCGGCTGTTCCGCGATCGGGGGGTGAAGCTCGAACGCACCTACCAGCTCAACTTTGGCGGCAACACCGACTTTCTCAACATGCTGGAGCGAGAACGGTTGATGTCTAAGAAGATCTCGAAGACCCGCTCGGTCACGTCCCAGCTCGACTACGACGTCGGCGCCGAGAACGTCCACATCGGTCCTTCGGACTACGTGCCCTGGCTGCACGACCGCAAGTGGGCCTACATTCGGCTCGAGGGCCGGTCCTTCGGGGATGTGCCTCTCAATGTCGAGCTCAAGCTCGAGGTCCACGACTCGCCCAATTCGGCGGGAATCGTGATCGACGCCGTTCGCTGCGCCAAGCTGGCCCTCGACCGCGGCATCGGTGGAGCGCTGGAAGGCCCGAGCTCGTACTTCATGAAGTCCCCGCCAGTGCAGTACAGCGACAACGAGGCCAGGCGCCTGGTTGAGGAGTTCATCGAGGGTGATCAGGCGGGAGCCAACGGTCGCGTTCGCCGAGTCGCTCGCACCAAGCCTGCGACCTCCTCTGCTCGGCGCTAGCTACCGGGTTAGTGCAAAAGTCCTGCGGGCTGTTCCGCCCGGACTCAGGCACGCCGCGGCGGTCCCGGCGGGCGCGGCTTGGTTCTGGCTCAGCGCCGCCCAGCGCCGCGCGGCGCTGGACAACTACGCCGCAGCCCTCGGTCGCGATCGCCTCGACCCGGAGGTCTCGCGTGTTGCGCGCCGGGCGTTCCAGAACTACGGGCACATGCTCATGGACTTCGTGCTCATGGGCAGCCTCACACCCGACGAGCTCGTCAAGCGCATGACCATCGACGGGCGCGATCAGCTCGACGCCGCTCTCGCCAGGGGACGCGGGGCGATCATGGCCGTGCCTCACATGGGCTCGTGGGACATGGCGGGCTCTTACGCCGGCGCCCTGGGCTATTCCATCTCCGCGGTGGCCGAGCGATTCCCGGGGTCGTTGAACGACGCTGTCGTGCGCACCCGGCAGCGCTTTGGCCTCGATGTCATCACTCTCGGCCGATCAGCGGTTAGGGCGATCACACGGGCGCTGGAGGCCAACGCAATCGTCGCCCTGCTCTGCGACTTAGAGCAGGGCCCGGGCGTGACCGTGCGTTTCTTCGGCCGGCGCTCGGTCGTACCGGGCGGGCCTGCCGCCATCGCGCTCAAGACAGGCGCCGCTCTGATGCCCGCGTGCCAGTACGCGACATCGCCTGGCCGCCATCACATCCACCTGGATCCTCCGCTTGCGTGGCCGGCAGGTGAGACCAAAGAGGGATTGATGCAGCGCGTAGTCAGCCGTTTCGAGGCATTCATCAGGGAGCGCCCCGACCAGTGGTACGCATTCCGCCCGATGTTTGCCCGCGATGAGGGATGAGCCAGTGGATCCCAGCGGCACATCCCTGAGTGTGGCGCTACCGCGCGTTCAAGGCCGTGCAGTCGGTGGTGGAGCGGCTTCCCCGATCCTGGGCCTACGCGCTCGCGGTGCTGGCGGCTCGATTCGCTTGGCTCTTCTCGCCCCTGGCGCGCCCGCGGCTCGAGTACAACCTGAAGGTCGCATGCCCGGAGCTCGAGCACGACAAGCAAGAACTGCATCGCCTCTCGTGGCTCAACTTCCGCAACCATGCCAAGGCCTATGCGGACCTGATGCAGCTGCCGACTACGCCCGTGGAGACCATGCGCCCATGGCTGAAAGTGAATGGTTTGGAGTATCTGGAGCAGGCTCGGGTGATCGGCAAGGGCGTGCTCGTGGTCTCGTGCCACATGGGCTCTTACGAGGTGGCGTCGGCGATCTGGTCGTCGACCCTCACGCCGGTCAGCTTCTTCGCGGAGGAGCTGGAGCCTCGAGCCCTGTTCGAGTGGTATCGCGATACGCGCGCCCGGCTCGGGATCAGCGTCCTCACGCTCGATCATGGCGGCCTTCGCAAGGTGCTCCAGGCGCTGCGCGACAACGAGATGGTCATCACCGCAATCGACCGCGACATCGCCGGCACCGGGCATCAGATGCCGTTCTTCGGCCGGCTGGCGCCAATTCCACTGGGGCCTGCCGCGATCGCGCTGCGTCTTGGCACCCCACTCTTCCCGGCGTGTGTCTACCGGCTTGCGGACGACACCTACCAGGCAGATGGGGGTCCGTTGGTGTTCGCCAAGGACACGGGGGATCCGAAGGGCGACCAGGTTCGTACGACCCAGGAGCTGCTGCGCCACATCGAATCCTTTATCCAGCGCCATCCCGAGCAGTGGCACGTGCCACATCGCATCTGGGAGGGCTCCCCGTGAAAAGGCGAGGGGCGATCAGGATCCCCCGTCGGACCCCTCCGGCTTATCCGCGACGCGGGGAATCATCGTGAAGGTCGGCCTCGTCTCGCCGTATGACTTCGCTTCGCCCGGCGGCGTGACGGGCCACGTGCAGCATCTCGCCCGCCGGCTGCGCCAGCTGGGCCACGAGGTGCGCATCTTCGCGCCCTCGAGTCGTGCCGACATCGACTTCGACACGCGTGAGTTCTATCGGATCGGGACCCCCATCTCAGTTCCGGTCAACGACTCTGTCGCCCGCATCACGCTCAGCTTTCACCGTGCCAATCAGGTGGCCGCAATCATCGAGCAGGAGCGCTTCGACGTCCTTCACTTCCATGAACCGCTCCTGCCCGCGCTGCCGATCACGATGCTGCGGATGTCGCCCACCGCCAACGTGGGCACTTTCCACGCTTTCGCCCACTCGAACATCGGCTATTACTACGGTCGGGGCATCCTGCAGCCGTACCTGAACCGCATCCATCGCGGGATTGCGGTCAGCGAGCCCGCGCGCACCTTTTTCAATCGCTACTTTCCAGACTTTCCTCTTCGGGTCATCCCGAACGGAATCGACGTCGACGCGTTCAAGCCGGGCCTTTCGCCGATCCGCCACCTGCGCGACGAGAGCGTCAACATCCTTTTTGTCGGGCGCCTGGAGAAACGAAAAGGGCTTGGCGACCTGCTTCGCGGCTACGAGTTCATGCGCGAGCGCGTGCCGCAGAGCCGTCTGATCGTGGTCGGCGACGGACCGCTCAAAGGCAAGGTCGAGTCGTACATCGCCCGTCACCGACTCCCGAACGTGGTGCTGGCGGGATATGTGCCCGACTCGGTGAAGCCGCGCTACTACAACAGCGCAGACATCTTTTGCGCTCCGGCCACCGGCGCCGAGAGCTTCGGCATCGTGCTCCTCGAGGCGATGGCCTCGGGCCTGCCCGTGGTCGCCACCGAGGTCCCGGGCTACATGTCGGTCCTCGAGCCCGGGCGCGACAGCCTGACCGTCCGCCCCAAAGGGTGGGCCGAGCTTGGAGCCGCGTTGATCATCCTGGCCCGGGATGCCGAACTGCGTCGCCGCATGGGAGCTTATGGGCATGAGAAGGCCCGCCGCTACGCCTGGGATGTCGTTGCTTCGCAGGTGATCGAGGTATACGAGGAAGCACGCGAGGCTGCAAAGGACGCGTCTCGCCAGGCCGAGGAGAGCCATGTTCACCACGCGGTTTGAAGCCTGGGTCCGCCGCAGGGCGGAAGCCTTGATGTCGGCCATAGGGCGTGTGCCTTTGACGCCGAACCAGGTCACGGTCGTGGGCCTCGTGTTGACGTTCGTCGCAGCATCGCTCGCCGCCTTCGGCCACCTGCGCTGGGCCGGCGTGGTGCTCATCTTCGCGGGCACGTGCGACATCCTCGACGGGGCGCTGGCGCGATCGACTCATGCCAGCTATCCCTACGGTGCCTTCCTCGACTCGACGCTCGACCGCTACTCCGAAGGTGCGATCTACCTCGGCCTCGCCGCGTACTTCGTCGGCGCCGGCGGGTCGCTTCAGCGGTGGCTTGTGCTGGCGACCCTCGCGGCTCTCGCCGGG
>JBGQGS010000022.1:0-21533 GCA_041497555.1 Candidatus Dormibacteraceae bacterium
ACAGGTCGCGCACCGGACGCTCGTCCAGCGCGGCGGCTCCGACGATTTCTTCTAGCTCGGCCCTCATGTTTGCTTCGCCGCCCAGCGGCCGGCCAGCCAGCCGGTGAGAATCGGCACGCCGAACCCGCACGGGCCGCTGTATTCGTACCCGCCCAGCACCGCGCCGGCGGCGTAGAGATTCTCGTAGGCGATCAGCCCGTTTTCGTCCAGAGGGTGGAGCCGTTTGTCGGTCGAGAGACCGCTGCGCAGCTCCTCCGCTGGGTCCAGGTATTGCAGGTGCTGCAAGCGCGCGCCCACGCGCGCGACCGGGCTGCCGTCGTGAAACACGCCGAGCTTCAAAAGCGGCTCGCTGGTCACGCGCCCGCCGGCCAGACCGCCACCGATGTGGCGCCCCGCGGCGAAGATGAACGCATCGGCATGAAATGTCCGGTCCCCGGCCCGTGCCGCGGTGATGCGGCCGCGGGCCGTTTCGAACGAGGTGACCTCAGCCCTCAAGACGCTGTGCGCGATCGCCTGCTGAAGACGCCAGCCGTGCGGCGATGGAGGCGAGGCGAGAAGCTCGAAACCTTCCCGGGGCAGATTCGTGAAGCCGGGTGGATAGGCGATCGACGCCGACCGTGTTCGCAAAGCCTGCGGCGCGCGCCGGCCGTACAGGTCCGTGAGTGAAGCGGCCTGAGGCAGGTCCGGAATGCTCACCTCTTCGGGGAAGGCTTCGATGCCGTGCTGCTCCTTGAGCGCCTGGGCTGTCGAGGCGGCGTCATAGTCACCGACCTCCCTCACGCCGACGACCGCCACTCGCTTTCCGCTGAGGGCGCGAAGCTCGCCGCCGGCCACCGATGCGGGGACGAGGTTGGCCGGCCTCGCCAGCCCGTGGATGTCCGCATAGAGTCCTCGCGTTCGCCAGGTTCCCTCGAATTTCAGCCCCTCCTTCTCGAGCGCCAGCTGGAGGGTGTGGATCCCCGTATCGAACTCCGTCGCCAGTCGAACCGAATCGAGGCCGAGCCTCGTGATTGGATGGTGAGGCTGATGCTCGAGGACCGCCTCAAGGTCGTCGATCACCTCCATGCCGCCGGCGTAAAGGGCGGTCGCGCCGGGGCCTCTCGCGACGACTGTGACCTCTGCTCCGTCGCGTCGTGCGGCCAGCGCGGCGCAGTACCCCGCGATTCCTCCGCCGACGACGAGGACTTTCGTCATCGAGCGACGATCCGGCGTGTTTCGGCGACATCCTGCTGGAGCTGGCGCACCAGCTCGTCGGTGCCTGGAAACTTGATGTCCGGGTGCAGGTAGCGAACGAAGCTCAGCTCCAGGCGCTGCTGGTAAAGATCGCCTTCGAAGTCCAGGAGAAACGCTTCGACCCGCAGCTGAGTGCCGCCGAATGTGGGGCGATAGCCCACGGAGAGCGCGGCGGCGAAATCTCCTTCCGGCGCACGGACCCGGCCCGCGTATGCGCCGAGGGCCGGGATCAACTTGTTGGGTTCGACCGCGATGTTCGCCGTCGGGAAGCCCAGGCGGCGGCCCACCCTCTCCCCGGCCTCAACCGGCCCGGCCATCGCGTACTCACGTCCTAGAAGCTTGTTCGCCTGCTCGACCTCGCCGGCTGTGACCAGACGGCGCACCTCCGAGCTGTGCAGTTCTCGCCGGTCGACTGTGAACGGCGGGACGACGTCGACCTGGTGCCCGTGTTCGCGGAGCCATTGCGCGCTGCCTGTGCGGCCGCGCCCGAAGGCGAAGTCGTACCCAATCACCCAGATCCGCAAGTCCATCACCTCAGCAAGCCGGTCGATGAACTCCTGCGGCGACAGCGAAGCCAGCTCGCGATCGAATCGGAGCACGATGGCGTGCTCGATGCCCGCGGACTCGACGAGAGCGAGCTTTTCCTGGAGCGTTGTGATCGACTGCGGGCAGTTGGCCGGATCGAGAACGCAGCGTGGGTGCGGCTCGAACGTGATGAGCGCGGGCTGTGCTTCGTGAGCCTTTGCGGAGGCGATCACATGCCGGATGACGTCGACGTGCCCGAGATGAACTCCGTCGAAGCTGCCGATCGTGAGGGCCACGGCCCCGATCGGGCTCGTGGGAAGTCCGAGATGGACTAACAGGTGAGCCCTCCGGCGCGTCGGCGGCTCACCTTAGCTGAGCACCTTCTCGGGCACGAAGGTGCGCCTCAGGGGATCGGCGTGGCCGAGCGCGACCAGGCGGCCCGCGGCGTCGTGGGCGCGGATCAGCCCCGGCCCGGGCTCCGGCAGGACGCGGACAGCACGACCCTGGCGGACCATCGCCTCCTGCTCGACATTGAGCTTGACCCGCTCCATGTCCGGCAGTATGACTTCGGCCGGAAGCAGCCGGCTGCGCACCTCTTCGGCGGTGTTCAGGTCCGCGGCGCCGGCCGCCGCGTCGATCGTGAGCGCGCCGTAGGCCGTCCTGACCAGCCGCCCGAGATACCCGCCGACGCCCAACCGCCGGCCGAGGTCGCGGGCGATGGAGCGCAGGTAGGTCCCACTCCCGCAGCGAACCTCGACCCGGGCGACAGCGTTCGGGCCCGGCGTGAAGTCGAGCAGACGGGCTTCATAGACCTCGACCTCTCGCGCCCGTGGCCTCGGTTCGTCTCCACGCCGCGCGAGCTTATAGGCGCGCTTGCCATCCACCTTGACCGCGGAGAACGCGGGTGGTTCCTGCAGGATCCGGCCTGAAAAGGCGGACAGCGCCTCCCGAACATCGGCTGCGGTCAGCCCGCTTGGATCCGCGCCGGGCTCGCGCTCAACCTCCGCATCGTCGGTCGCGGTGGTGAAGCCGAGGTGGATGTCGGCGACGTAGGTCTTGGGCAGCCGGAGCGCGAACTCGGCAAGCCTGGTCGCCGATTCGAAAAGGATGGGCAGGACGCCCGTGGCGAGCGGGTCAAGCGTGCCGGCATGGCCGACGCGATGGGCGCCGGTGAGCCGGCGGAGACGGCTGACGACGGCGAAAGACGTCTCCCCTGCCCCCTTGTCGACATTGAGGACTCCGGTCGGAAACGTAGGTAGGCTCTGCCGAGCGGGCTGCAACCGTAGCTTGCGATCAGTGCTGGGACGAGGCGGCAAGAATCGCCTCCTTGGCAGCCGCCAGCACCATCCTCACCGCCTCATCCATCGATCGTTCGATCTCGGCCCCGGCCGCGCGGATGTGACCGCCACCTCCGAAACCGGCGCACATCGCGGCAGCGTCCACCGCCCCGCGGCTGCGGACGCTGATCTTGGTCAGCGAGTCGTGCACCTCTTTGAAGAGGATGGCCAGTTCGAGCCCGGCGATGCTGTTGAGCGTGTCGATGATGCCCTCCGACTCGGCCATCACCGCGTTGGCCTCCTTCAGCATGCGGCGCGTGACCTTGGCCCAAGCAAGCCTGCCTTCGAGCTCGACTCGCATCGTGGCAAGCGCCAGTCCGCTCAGCTTAAGCGTCGTCTCCGGCCGCATCTTGTAGACCATCGTGGCAATGCCGCCGGGATCGGCCCCAAGGCGGGCCAGGCGCGCGGCATCGTCGAGCGCGCGGGGCGTTGTGTTCTCGTGGCGGAAGCCGCCGGTGTCGGTGAGCAGCGCCACGTAAAGATTTGTGGCAACAGTCGGCGTGATCGGATAACCGAAGTGATCGAGCATCTCCATGACCATCTGTCCAACGGCCGAAGCGTCAGGGTCGATAACGTTCACGTCACCGAACCTCGAGTTCGAGGGATGGTGGTCGATGTTGACGATCGTGGCGTGCGACGCGATCCGCTTGACGCTGTTTCCGGACCGTTCGAGGTTCCCGGAGTCGAAGAAGAACACAAGGTGCGGGTCGACGCCATGCGGAGGTTCCGCCAGGATGTCGCCGAAACCGGGCAGGAATTCGTACATCTGCGGCAGAGGCGGGGGGATGAGCACCCACAGGTCCTTGCCGGCAGTGCGCAAAACCTCGGAGAACGCGAGGCTGCAACCGAGGGTGTCGCCGTCGGCGTCCTTGTGACCGAAGATGAGGATCTCCTGGTTGGCGTCGATCAGCTCCTTGATCTCGTCGTAGATATGAGGGGTCTTGTTCGCCGTGGCTATGACTCTCCCTCGCCGCGATGGGGCAGCACTTCTTTCAGCAGCTCCGCAATGTGGACGCTGTACTCGATCGAAGGGTCCAGCTCAAAGCGCAGGTCGGGAGAGAACTTGAGGTTCTGCAGCCTGCGGCCCAACTCACGGCGGATGATGCCCTTCGCCGACACGAGCCCGGCGATCGACGCTTTCTGCTCTTCCGGGTTGCCGAGCACGCTGACGCGCACACGTGCCTGCCTCAGATCAGGCGACATGCGAACCGAAGTGATGCTCACGAACCCGATGCGCGGGTCCTTGAGCTCGCGCCGAATGACGGACATGATCTCCTCGCGCACTTGCTCGCCGACCTGATCCGCGCGGTAGCTGGTCATGACGACCTCCGCAGTCAGCAATCCCTTATCGATTGCTTAGATTTCTTCGCGTTCGAGACGGTATGTCTCCATCGTGTCACCGGGCTCGAACGATTCGAACCCCTCGACAGCGATTCCACATTCCTGCCCAGCCGGCATCTCTCGAACGTCTTCCTTGAAATGCTTGAGGGAGCTGATCCTGCCTTCGTGGACCTGCTCCTTTCCTCGCAGCAGCTTGACCCAGCCTCCACGGCTGACCTTACCCTCCAGCACCCGGCTGCCGGCGATGATCCCGAGCCGCGGGATCTTGATCGGGGTGATGACCTCGACCTTGCCCTCGCGAATCTGACGGTACGTCGGCTCGCGCAGGCCCTTGGCGGCGCGCTCGACATCCTCCGTCAGCTTGTAGATGACGTCGTAGTACCGCACCTCGACCTTTGCTCTTTCCGCGGCTGTCGTGGAGGCGGGCGTGGGCTTGAGGTTGAAGCACACGACGATCGCGTTCGACACGCCGGCGAGCAGCAGGTCCGAGTCGCTGACCGCTCCGACGCCCTGGCCTACCACCTTGATCGCCACCACGGGATCCTCGATCTTCTGCAGGGCGCTGAGCACCGCTTCGAGAGTGCCCTGCGCATCCGCCTTGACAACCAGGCTGAGCTCTTTGACTTCGCCTTCCTTCGCACGGCGCGCCAGCTCCTCCAGGGTGATACGCGGCGCGAAGTCCTTGGCCGCCTCCTGAGTCCGCTTCTCGGTGAGCTTGGTGAGCGCGATCTGGCGCGCGACCTTTTCCGAGCCGACGACCTGGAAGATGTCGCCCGCCTGCGGCACCTCGCTCATACCTGACACCACCACCGGGGTCGCGGGCGGAGCTTCCGTGACGCTGAGACCACGATCGTCCGCCAGGGCCCGTACGCGGCCGTAGATGTGACCGCACACGAAGTCGTCACCGACGCGCAGCGTGCCGGCCTGTACGAGCACGGTCGCGACAGGGCCCCGGCCCCGCTCCAGGTGCGCGTCGACGATGGTGCCGATCGCATTGCGATCCGGGTTGGCCTTGAGCTCGAGTATGTCGGTGGACAGGACGATGGTCGTCAGCAGGTCGTCGATGCCCTGCCCGGTCTTGGCGCTGAGGTGGACGCACTCGTGCTCGCCGCCGTAATGGCGCGTCACGATGCCCTGCGAGGCGAGCTCCTGGTGCACCCGGTCGGGGTTGGCGCCGTCCTTGTCTATCTTGTTGATGGCGACGATGATCGGCACCTTCGCGGCACGCGCGTGTTGTATCGCCTCGACGGTCTGCGGCATGACACCGTCATCGGCCGCGACCACCAGGACCACGACGTCGGTGACCTGAGCACCACGGGCGCGCATGGCGGTGAAGGCCTCGTGGCCAGGCGTGTCGATGAATACCACCGGGTGTCGGTCGGCCGTCTCGATCTTGTAAGCGCCGATCCTCTGCGTGATGCCTCCGGCCTCGCCGGCGGCGACTCGCGTCTTGCGGATCGCGTCGAGAATCGATGTCTTGCCGTGGTCGACGTGGCCGAGGACGGTCACGATGGGCGGTCGCACCACCAGCTTGCTCGGGTCCTCGTTGGCGAGCGAGAAGAGCTCCTCTCGCGAGGTCGTGACGACGTCGCCCTCGCCCTCGGCGGACTCGACCGCGACCACGTCTTCGCTCAAGACGGGCTCGACCGTGAAACCGAACTCGTCGGCGACGATCTCCGCCGTTGCGAAGTCGATGACCTGGTTGATCGTGGCCAGGATCTTGGAGGCCATCAGCTTCTTGATCACCTCGACCGGGCTCACGCTGAGCTTCTCGGCGAGGTCCTTGACGGACAAGGTCGGCGGCAGCACGACGCGCCGATCGCCGTTGGCTTCGATCTTCACCGCGACCGAGGTAGGCTTGAAGGCCGAACGCGCGGCCTCGATCGCCCCCGGCGCCAGAGGCGCGGAGGCGTTGCGCGTCAGCCGACGTTGCTGGAGAAAGTTCACCAGCTCTTTCTGGCTGATCCCAAGTTCGCGTGCGAGTTCGTGTGCCTTCATGCCCGAACTTATGATTATGCCGTCCCAGCCCAACTCGAAACCTGAGCCTGGGCTGCTACCGGATCAGTTCAGTCCAAAACTCGGACTCGATCGTCGTGCGCAAAGCCCGGTCAAGCGAGTGCTTTTTGCGAGCCGTTTCCATGCACACGGGGTCGTTATGGAGGTAGGCGCCGCGCCCGGGGGCACGGCCGGTCAGGTCAATCGCCGCGCCGCCCTCCGCCCTTCTGACGACGCGCATCAGTCCTTGCTGGCCGGCTTCCTCGCGGCAGCCCACGCAGGTGCGCGTCGGTTCACGGCGCTCGTTAGCCAACGGCCTCCCCATCAGAATCGCCCGGCTTGATGTCGATGCGAAAGCCGGTGAGCTTGGCCGCGAGGCGTGCGTTCTGTCCATCCCGGCCGATGGCAAGGGACAGCTGCCCTCGCGGGACCAGCACGGTTGCGGTCCTCGTCGCGCGGTCGATCGATACGGCCTCCGCCTTGGCCGGACCGAGCGAGGCGGCGACAAAGACTTCGGGGTCGTTCGACCAGGGAACGATATCCACGTGCTCGTTGGAGAGTTCGCTGAGGATCGCGCGATGACGCACGCCTTTTGGGCCGACGCAAGCGCCGACCGGGTCGATGCCCGGTTCAGTCGCCGCGACCGCGATCTTCGTTCGAAGGCCAGGCTCGCGCGCGATGGCGCGAATCTGGACGGTCCCGGCTTTGATCTCCGGCACTTCGGCCTCGAGCAAGCGGTGCACGAATGAACGCGCGGCGCGTGATACGCGCACCTGGGCTTGCCGGGGATTGCGCTCCGCCTCGAGGATGACGACGAGCACCGGCCGGCCGGGGTGCAGCTCCTCACCTGGGATCTGCTCTTCCGGCGGCATCACACCTTCGATGCGCCCGAGGTCGATGAAGACCGTGCCAGCCTCGACGCGGTCGACGATGCCAGAGGCCAGCTCGCCCTTGTGCTCGGCGATGTCGCGCAGGACCTTGTCGCGCTCCAGGTCATGGATGTGCCGGAGCACCGCGTGCTTAGCGGTCTGCGCGGCCATTCGCTTGAAGTTCTCGGCTGGAAGCGACTCGACGAGCTCGGTTCCGTCCGGCCGCACCTGGCGGCTTTGGACGTCGAGTGCGCCTGTTGTGGTGTCGAGTTTGACAGTCACTGACCCCGGAGGGTTGAAGGCGCGCACGTAAGCCGCGGCGAGGGCGCTCTCCACGGTGTGCAGCATCTCCTCGAAGGGGATGCCGACCTCGGCGCAAAGCGCGGTCAGCGCCTCGGCCAGGCTCTCGGTGGACGGTTCAGATGGCGACCGCGAGCCTGCCCGCGACAACGTCATCCCATGCAATGTGAACGATGACCGGCGCCCGTCCGCGAACACCGTGCGCCTGCACGGCAATGCCAGCTAGATCGACTGCTACCAGCTGGCCTTCGACCACTATGTCCGATTCGCCGGTGCGATAACGAACGTTGACCCGCCTGCCGTTGAACCTTTCGTACTCCCCGTGATTGCGCAGGGGACGCTCGGCGCCGGGAGACGAGACTTCCAGGTCGTACGGGCCGTCGATGAGGTTGGAATGATCGATCAGCGGCCCGGCGACACGGCTCACGCGCTCGCAATCATCGATCGTGATTGGCTCAGTGCGGTCGATCGAGATGCGGAGCGTACGTCCTCGTTGACCTGACTGGTCGAGCGAGTAGAGCTCGTAACCCATGTGCTTGATCGTGGGTTCGAGCAGCTCTCTGATGGACGTTATGGGCCAGGTCGGCATGTGGCGGTGTCTGAGAACACCTTAGCACCGCCCTCTGGGCGCGGCCGGGCCAAGCCTTTCACCGCAGGGGCTGCAGCCGCCTCAACACGACCAGCAGGGGCGCGGCGTTGAAGATGGAGCTGTAGGTCCCGGACACGATTCCGATGAGCAGCGCCAGCGCGAAGCCCTTAAGCGTCGCGCCGCCCGCGATGAGAATCGCCGTCAGGACGAGGACGACTGTGAAGCTGGTGATGATCGACCGCGCCGCCGTCTGCATGATGCTGAGGTTCACGACCTGCTCGAAAGAGAGCCGCTGGCTGACGCGAAGGTTTTCTCTGATCCGGTCGAACACGACGATCGTGTCGTGCACCGAGAAGCCGACCACCGTCAGCACGGCCGTGACGAAGAGGCTGTCGATCTCTCCGATGCGAAGGTCGAAGAACTTGCCGCCGAGGATCGAGAACACACCGGTCAGCAGGAAGACGTCGTGCAGCAGGGCCGCCAGGGCGGAGCCACCGAACTGAAAGCCGGCCCGCCACCCGCCAGGCACGTTGCGAAACCGGATCGCGAGCAGGAACAGGATCGCGACGGACGCCAGCACGACGGCCAGCACGGCGAACTCGATCGTCTCCCCCGCGATCGTGGGACCGACCTCGAGGACCTGCTGCACTACCATCGGGCCGACGCGGCGCGTGAGGTCGTCCTCGACGATCTTCTGTTGCTGTGGGGTCAACGGAGCCGCCCGGATGATGTAGCCCGCGCCGCTGGTCTGGATCACAGAGCCGTTGATGTTCTCCGCGGCCACCGCATTCTCGACGACCGCGACCGCAGGGTGGTTGGTGAAGTTGACGGTGAACTCTGTCCCACCTGCGAAATCGATCCCGAGACGGAAGTGCTGGGTAGCCATCGAGACGATGCCAGGGATGATGATCAGCAGCGAGAACGCGAAGAACAGGTTGCGCCGGCCGATGATGTTGAGCCTTCGCACTCGTGGCTCGGGCCGGGGTTCTACCTTCGGCTTCCCGTCGGGAATTACGTCGGCCGCCTGTTCCTGCCGCGCCTCAAGGTCAGACAGTTCGGGCACGGTCCACTCCCATGAGCACTGGCCGCCGCAGGGTACTGCCCGTCATGACGATCGCGAGCAGGTTGTGGGTCACGATGATCGACGAAATCAGGCTGGCCACGACACCGATGCCGAGGGTGATGGCGAATCCCTTGACCTGCGCGGGCCCGACGAAACCGAGGATCACGCAGGTGATGAAGGTCGACGTGTTCGAGTCGCGGATCGCCGGCCAGGCCCGTCTGACGGCTGCATCGACGGCGGCCGGTATGGTCCGCCCGGCTCGCACCTCTTCTTTGAATCGTTCGAAGATCAGCACGTTGGCGTCGACGGCCATACCGACCGAGAGGATGAACCCCGTAATGCCGGCCAGGGTCAGGGTCACAGGCACCACCTTGAAGATGGCGAGGACGGCGCCGGCGTAGAAGAGCAGCGCGATGCTTGCCAGCAGTCCGGGCACCCGGTAGTACACGATCATGAAGATCACCACGATCGAAAGGCCCAGCAGTCCCGCCGCCAGGCTGAGCTTCACGGATTCGGCGCCTAGCGTCGAACCAACCTGCGTCACGGCGAGAACCTGAAGGTCGACCGGGAGCGAGCCGGAGTTGATGCCGGTGGCGAGGTCGGTCGCACTCTGCTGGGTGAAGCTGCCGCTGATCGTCGCCTGGCCGCCGTCGATTTCCTGAATTGTGGTCGGATCGGTCAGGAACTTGCCGCAGGTCGTGTTCGGCGTCTGGGCGGCGAGACATCCGGTGTCGTACGGCTGGCTCACCTTCGCGACGTACGCCGGATCCTCCCAGCTGTTGATGTCCGCTTGAGTCAGGTCCAGCCAGATGGTGAGGTGCCTTTGAGGACAGTCGGTACCAGTCCCCGGGCAGGCGGCTACGTTGTCCCTGGTCAGGTTAGAGAAGACGCCGCCGCCACGCGATGTGAAGCTGAGGTTGACGACCCAGCTCACGCCGGACTGGTCGATGGAGGCGGTTGCGCTTTGTATGTCGTCGCCGGTCAAGCCCACAAAGGCCGGCTTGTACCCCGGCTCGGGCCCGTTCGTCACCGCTGAGTCGGCGACCCACTTCGTGTAGACGAGCTTCGAGATCGCGCCGATCGTCTTCTGTGCCTGGTCGGCGGTCACGCCCGCGAGGTCGACCGTGATCCGGTCGTTGTTGGTTCCCGCACCGCGGATCTCCGGCTCGCTCACGTTGAGGGCGTTGACGCGCTTGTTGATGACCTGGATCGTTCGCTGCTGAACGTCAGCGCGCGACTGGCCCGGCGGAAAGTTGGTGAGCTGATAGTCGATATGGGTTCCGCCCGCCAGGTCGAGTCCGCGGTGGATGTAGAGCTGCCAGCCGCCGAAGTTGGGCGGCAGGCCGGCGACGTTTCCAGTTAGGGGGTAATGGTTCGCGATGCGGTAGATGTACCCCGCACCGTCGACAAATAAGGAGAACACCAGGACGGCGATGATGAACAGGCGGACTGGCCAACTGAGGACTAACTGCACGGCAGCCGATCAGTCTACGGTGGGCGAGATTACCGCTGCCGGAACTCGACCAGCCCTCTATTAGTCAGCCACTTCCCTTCCCGGTCTGAAATCGCTGTGATGGGGTGCGGATTTCAGACCGAAGTGAACGATGTCGCCGGTGGTCTGGGTCCCCCAGACCACCTCACCTGTCGGGCGCACATGAGCGCACAGGTCCGCAAACCCGGAATCGGATGGGGTAGACGGGCGACATCCTTCACGCTTATCGCTGCCGGAACCAGAAGTTGAGGACCAGGGTCAGCACGACCGACAGGACGATGCTGGTGGCGATCGGGAGGTAGATCGTCACCCCGCCGCTTCGGAAGGTGAAATCGCCTGGCAGATGAAATCGACCGAAGAGCATCATGGCTCCGCCAATCACGAGCAGGAGCACGCCGAAGAGAAGGAGAACGCGTCCTGCGTCTTGCATTGGTGGTGCGCCCTAGAGTAGGCGGGTCTGCTGAGGCCCGGGATCGGGCGGGGTGATCCCGAGGTGCCGGTAGGCGAGCTCTGTCGCCACGCGGCCGCGCGCGGTCCGGGCCAGGAACCCGATCTGGATCAGGTAAGGCTCGTGCACGTCCTCGATCGTCTCGGGCTCCTCAGAGAGCGAGGTCGCGATGGTGTCGAGACCCACCGGACCCCCCTTGAACTTCTTGATCAGCGTCTCCAGGAGCTGCCGATCGAGCGGCTCGAGCCCGATCTCGTCGATGTCCAGCATGGCCAGCGCTTGCTTGGTGGTGTCGACCGTCGCTCGCCCGTCGGCCCGAACCTGGGCAAAATCGCGCACCCGGCGCAGCAGGCGGTTGGCGATGCGCGGCGTGCCGCGAGCGCGGCGCGCGATCTCCGAGACCGCATCCGAATGGACCTCGATGTCGAGGATCCGCGCCGAGCGCGTGACGATCTGCTCGAGCTCGGCCTTGGTGTAGAAGTCAAGCCGGTAGACCGCGCCGAAGCGATCCCGAAGCGGACCGCTGAGCAGGCCCTGGCGCGTCGTGGCGCCCACGCACGTGAAGTGAGGAAGTGGCAAAGTCGCCGCGCTCGCCCCCACTCCCTTGCCGAGCACCGCGTCGAAGCGGTAGTCCTCGAGCGCCGGATAAAGCGACTCCTCGACAACGCTGTTCAACCGGTGGATCTCGTCGATGAAGAAGACATCGCGCGTGCTCAAGTTCAGGAGAATCGAGCCCAGAGCGCCCTGGTGATCGATCGCCGGGCCTGAGCTGACCTTGATCGCCACGCCCAGCTCGTTGGCGATGATGTGCGCGAGCGTCGTCTTGCCGAGACCCGGCGGACCACACAAGAGGACGTGCTCGACGGGCTCGCCGCGGCGTCGGGCCGCCTCGAGCAGGATGCTCAAGTTCTCGCGCACTTGCTGCTGGCCGACGTATTCAGTGAGCAGCCGCGGGCGGAGCGTGAGGTCGAACTGCTCGTCGTCCGCCCCCGCGTCCAGGATGGGTTCTCCTGTCACTTGCGTCCGAGCGCCTTGAGAGCCACGGCGAGCGCTTCCTGCGTGTTGGGCGTCGACTTCCAGTCCACCGACTCGATGCCCACGCGTGCCTCCTGCGACGAGAAGCCCAGGTTGCGCAGCGCCGACTCGACCGCTTTGGGCACGACGCCGTCGCCCGCCATGGCTGCCGCTCGCGGCACGACCTCCAGCTCTGCGACTGCGTCAAGGCGCGGCTTGAGCTCGATGATCACCTTGGCGGCGGTGCGCTGCCCCACACCGCTTGCGCGTCTGATCGGCGTGGCGTCTTCGGCCACGATCGCCCGCTTCAGGACCTCCAGGCTCGCGGCGCCCAGGATGTTGAGCCCCACCTTCGGACCGACGCCATCGACCTGGATCAGCATCTCGAACATGTCCAGCTCTTCGACTGAGGCGAAGCCGTACAGCGCGAGCTGGTCCTCTCGGACATGAGTGTGGATGTGCAACTCCATCTCACCGCCTGGCGGCGGCAGCTGCTGGCGGGTCCCCGCCGCGACGCTGACCATGTAGCCCACGCCACCTACATCGAGCACCACGAAGTCAGGTCCCGCGCGGCGGACGACGCCACTCAGATGCGCGATCACCTAGGGGTCGCCCTCGTAAAGCGACGGCTGCGGGCGTGGCAGAGCGCGATCGCGATGGCGTCACGCGCATGGTCGTCGAGACGACCCTCTGGGATTTTGACCTGGGCCGCGAGCATGCGGGCGATCTGCGCCTTGTCCGCGTTGCCATATCCGGTGAGGATGACCTTGACCTGGCTCGGCTTGTACTCGAAAACCGGGACGCCGCGTTCCTCTAGCACCGCGAGGATCGCGCCCCGAGCCTGTGCAACGGCGACGCCGCTGGTCGCATTGCGGCCCATGAACAATTCCTCGAGCGAGGCTTCATCAGGTGGGTGATCGTCGAGCAGCTTGCGAAGGTGGCGCGTAATCGCGAGTAGTCGCTCGCCGTCGCGACCGGGACGGGTGATGACCGTGCTGCACGTCAGCACGAGATTGGGCTCGGACAGCAGCGCAAAACCAGTGCTCGCGAGCCCAGGATCAATACCGAGGATTAATCCGTTGTGCGCGCTCGGCATGTGTCCATCAGCTTTTACACCTGTGCGGAGACCCGTTCAAGGACGTTGGTTGCGATGTCGAAATTGGCGTAAACCTGCTGGACGTCGTCGTCCTCCTCGAGTGATTCCATCAGCCTCAGCACCGCGACGGCCTTGTCCTCGCCGACCGCCACAGTTTGTTTGGGCTGCATCGTGATCTCGGCGTTGTCGACCGTGACGCCGAGCTGTTCCACCGCGGACTTCACTTTCTCGAAGGCTGCGGGTGGCGTGGTTATCTCCACGGACTTCCCGTCGACCTGCACATCGTCGGCGCCCGCTTCGATCGCGGCGAGGCCGACTTCTTCGGGATCGTTCTTGCCGGCGTTCGCAGCGATCACACCTTTGCGCTCGAACATCCAGCCGACGGAGTTGGTCTCGCCGAGGTTGCCGCCGAGCTTGGCGAAGCGATGCCGGATCGAAGCCGATGTGCGATTGCGGTTGTCCGTGAAGGCGTCGACCATGACCGCGACGCCCGCGGGTCCATAGCCTTCGTACCGGATCTCTTCCAGCTTCTCGCCGGCGAGCTCCCCCGTCCCCCGCTTGATCGCGTTCTGGATGCGGTCGGTCGGCATGTTGATCTCGCGGGCCTTCTGCATGGCGAGCCGGAGGCGGAAGTTGCCGTCGGAATTGCCGCCGCCCTCTTTCGCAGCGATCGTGATCTCACGGCTGGCGCGAGTGAACGCCTGGCCGCGCTTGGCGTCAACGATGGCCTTCTTGTGCTTGATCCCGGCCCACTTCGAGTGACCTGACACTACGCAAGGAGCCCCGAAGTACCGTGGTAGAAGACTCCCGGGGTCCCCGCGAAATCGCAGATTTCGTGGGGTGGGAACATGCTTTCGCCCATTCTACTTCACCACAAACCGCATCCAGCGTCGCCTCCCGACCTGCACCACGACGTTCCCGGGCCGCAGTGGATCATCGCCTGCTGCGACCTTGCCATCGACCTTCACTCCTCGTTGCTCGATGAGCCGCTTGGCCTCACCGTTGGACTTGGCGAGTCCGCTGTTGACCATGGCTTCGATCAAACGGACAGGGAAACCGGTCTCGAATTCTGGGATCTCGTCGGGTATGTCGCGTTTCCGGAACTTGGTGTCGAAGTCGGCCTCTGCGCGCGCAGCCGCTTCGTCGCCCTGCAAGCGCTTCACGAGCTGGCGAGCCAGTGCAGCTTTTGCATCGCGCGGCTTCATCGCAAGAGCGGCGTCCAACTCTGTTGGGCTCAGGCCCGAAATCAGCCGCAGGTACTTCTCCGTCAGCGTGTCGGGGATTGACATCGTCTTCCCGTAGATCTGCTCGGGCGGCTCGCTGATCCCGATGTAGTTGCCCAGCGATTTGCTCATCTTCTGCACCCCGTCGGTTCCCTCAAGGAGGGGAAACACAGCGACGTCCTGGGGCTCCTGCGCGTAAGCCTTCTGGATCTCGCGGCCGAACAGAAGGTTGAAGAGCTGATCGGTGCCGCCGAGCTCCACGTCGGCGCGGACTGCGACGGAGTCGTAGGCCTGATTGAAGGGATAGAGGATCTCGTGCGCTCCGATCGCAGCACCGGCTTTGATCCGGTCCGCGAAGTCCTCGCGCTGCAGGACCTGCTGAAGAGTGGCCTTTCCCAGCAAGCGAAGGATGTCGGCCGCGGTCATGGGAGCGAGCCACTCGGAGTTGTACCGCACCTCAATCCGCTTGCGATCGAGGACGAGGTCCACCTGATCGAAATATGTGCCGGCGTTGGCAGCCACTTGCACGGGGCTCAGAACCGGCCTGGTCTCGGACCGTCCGCTCGGGTCTCCGATCATCGCTGTGTGGTCGCCGATGATCAAAACGACCGTGTGCCCTTCATCCTGGAACGCCCGGAGCGCATCGAGCACGACCAGGTGGCCGACATGCAGGTCTGGCGCGGTCGGGTCAAGGCCGAGCTTGACCCTTAGCTTATCTCCGCGTTCCAGCCGCGCTTGCAGATGCTCCGGGATGTGGATCTGCACCGCCCGCTCGCGCAGGCGCTCGAAGAACTGAGCCTTCAAGTTGAGCGTCGCTAGGGGTTGACTGGGCCGGGACCGAAGTAGATCTGCGGATCGCTGGGCAGAGCGGGCTGGAAAATGTCGATGATCGGCTTGTCGATCTTGTTGACAATCGGGACGACGACGCGCGATCCGTTGTAAGCATCGCGAATCTGTTGCTGCACCGTGTCGAGCTGAAAGCCACCGAATGGGTTGGCGGCACCCCCGAGCTCGTAGACGAAAACCACCGAAAGCAGAAAGCCGGTGAGCACGCCGACGGCGACCCCGAAGCTACGGTTCAGGGCAAGAGCTGGGATCTGGATCTGGGCGTGCGCGAGCTGGGTTGCGCCTTCAATGATCACGAGGACTGCGACCGCCAGCCCGAAGAACCCATAGATTCGGGCGTCCGGCGTCTCGAAGTTGGATGTCTGCTGCAGGATGCCACCCGCCTGCAACCCCATGCTGGTCGCGGCCAGGAATGCGACGTAGAGTGCGACGAATCCGATCAGTCGCCTAAGCACGCCAGTGAAGAAGCCACCGACTCCATAACCAACGATCAGCACGATCGCCCCGATGTCGATCCAGGTCACCTCTTGAAGTCCCTACCTTTCCCGGTCCTCATGTTCTGAACCTCGCCTGGTGTCGCTTTTCCAGTGCAAGGCTGACCTCCGTCATCACTTTGTCCACTTCGGCGTCCGTCAGGGTGCGCTCGGGGCTGCGGAAAGTCAAGGTGAATGCGATGCTCTTGTGTCCTTCAGGAACCTGTGCGCCATGGTATTCGTCGAACGCGCGCGCGTCTTGCAGGAGATCACCGGCCGACTCTTTGATCACCGCCAACAGGGAGCCTGCTGCGACATGCTCTTCCACCACGACGGCGAGATCGCGCTCGACCCCGGGGAACCTGGGTAGCGGTTGGGCGCGACGCGTGCGCGAGGCGGCGAGCACGGGCTCCACATCGATCTCGAAAGCCACCAAACGACCTTCGACCTTGAGGCTCGCGCCAACGGTCGGATGCAGCTCGCCGAGATAGCCCAGCTGCCTCCCCTCCATGATGACGGCCGCACATCGGCCGGGATGGAAGAGCTCGGCGGCTCCGCGCTGATAAGTGCAGGCCGGAGCTGACAGCACTTCGACGCACGCCGCCAGCACCGACTTCATCTCGTAAAAGGCTTGTTGCCCCGAGGCGGCGGTGGCGCCCGCCGTCATGACCGCGGCCAGGCGCAGCGGCTCCTCCGGCTGGCTGTTCTTCTCGCCCACGCGGGCGAGAAATGCGGCGGCGATCTCGTAAACGCGGACCTCATCACGCCCGTGGTCGCGATTCAAGGCCACGGCGTCGACCAGCGAGGGGAGCAATGACGTGCGCAGGGTGTCCATGTCGTCGCTCAGCGCATTCGCCACCCGCATGGCGTGCGCAGCGACTCGCAGCGCTTCCAGCTTGCGACCCGAGACCAGGGCCGGGTTCCACGTCTCGGTGAAGCTTGCGCCGGCCAGCACTTCGCGAGCCGCATCGAGGCAGCGGTCCACGCTTGGGACGAGCGGGGTCCAGGTGTCGTGGCGCCGGCCCGGCAAGGTCGGCGGCACCCGGTCGTAGCCGTAAACGCGGCCGATCTCCTCGACGAGGTCTTCGGGGATGTTCACGTCCAGGCGGAAGACAGGCGGCAGCACGTCCCACTCGCCGTCGCCCAGCACCTTGACGTGGAAATTCAGACGCTTAAGGATCGCCTCAGCCTCTTCCAGCGGGACATGCGTGCCGAGCACCTCGTCGACGAGGGCAGGGCGCAGGTTGATCCGGACCGGCTCCTGCGGTCGCGGATAGACGTCGGGCCACTCCCGATGCACAGCGCCTCCCGCGAGCTCCGCCATGAGCGAGGCGGCGCGTCGCGCGCCCGCCAGCGCAAGCTCGGGGGGCAGGCCTCGCTCGAAGCGCGCAGACGCTTCGGTGCGGAGTCCGAGGGTTCGTGCCGTCTGCCGAACGCTGGGCCCGTTGAACGTGGCGGCTTCGAGCAGCACGTCCTTGGTCTCCGCGACGACGGCGGTCTCTTCGCCACCGATGACCCCGGCGATCGCGACCGGCCGCTGGGCATCTGCGATCACCAGCATCTCGTGACCGAGTTCCCTTTCGACCCCGTCGAGGCAGACCAGCTTCTCCCCCTCTCGCGCACGCCGAACCCGGATCTCCGAACCTCTGAGCTTCGTGAGGTCGAAGGCGTGCAGGGGCTGGGCGTATTCGAGCAGCACGTAGTTCGTGATGTCGACGATGTTGTTGATCGGTCGCACACCGCACGCACGGAGCCTCCGCTGTAGCCACTCCGGGCTTGGACCGACCTTGACGCCTTTGATCACGCCGCCGATGTACCTGCTGCACAGATCAGGGTCTTCGATGGAGACCTTGACCAGATCACGTCCGGGCGGGTTCGCGGTGCCCGTGAAGGAAGGCATGAAGTCGCCCTTGAGAGGCCGGTCGAGGCCCGCCGCCAGTTCTCGCGCGACGCCAAGGTGGCCCATGCAGTCGGGCCGGTTGGACGTAACCTCGGCTTCCATGATGGCCTGGCTTGGGATCACCGTCGTGAGCGGCTCGCCAGGCGTTCCGCTGTCCAGGATCAGGATGCCCGAGTGGTCGTCTCCGAGCAGAAGCTCAGCAGCGGAGCACAGCATCCCGGTGGCCTTATAGCCCGCGATGTTCATGTCCTTGACGAGCTTTCCGTTCGGCACGGTCGTGCCAGGCAGGGCGACAGGGACGAGTGTCCCCGCGACCGCGTTGGGCGCGCCGGCGATGATCTGCTCGACCCGACCGCCGCCGAGGTCGACCTGGTGCACCCACAGCGGGTTGCGTGACTTCGGGTGTGAGATCTGCTCGATGACTTTTCCAATCACGATCTGGGACAGGTCGACAAGCGTCAGCGATTCGACCTCGACGCCAAGCCGGGTGAGCACCTCGGCCGCGTCCTTGGGTGAGACGTCGGCGAGATCGACGAACTCTCCTAGCCATTCATAAGAGATCCTCATTTCTTAAAGGCTCCTACCTTTCCGGTCCGAAATCGCGGTGGCTGGATGCGGATTTCGGACCGAAGCCACTGAAGTGGCCCGTGGCCGGATTCCCCGGCCACGGTAACTGCCCAAGGCACGTGACGCCTTCGCGCTGGCACGAACTGTCGGTAACTCAACAGCCACTTCAATGGCGCCTAGAACTGTTCCAGGAACCGGAGGTCAGATTCGTAAAAGAGCCGGATGTCGTCGACGTCGTGCTTGAGCATCGCCATGCGCTCGATGCCGAATCCCCACGCGTAGCCGCTCCACTGCGCGGGGTCGATGTCGCCATTGCGAAGGACTTGTGGGTGGACCATCCCGCAGCCACCGACCTCGAGCCAGCCCTTGTGCCGGCAGCTCTTGCAGCCCATGCCGTTGCAGATCCCGCATGACACGTCGAATTCGAAGCTCGGCTCAGTGAATGGGAAGTAGCTGGGGCGCACGCGCACCTTGCGCTCCTTTCCGTAAAGAGACTGGATCATGTAGAGCAGCGTCCCCTTCATATCGCCGACGGTCAGGCCCTTGTCGATCGCCAGCCCCTCGACCTGGCTGAAGTACGGGAGCCGGGTCGCCTCCGGCGCGTCGCGGCGATAGCAGCGTCCCGGCGTGATGATGTAGATCGGCGGATTCTTCATCCGCTGCATCGCGCGGATCTGCACCGGTGACGTGTGCGCCCGCAACAACAGCTCCGGCGTGAAGTAGAACGAGTCCCAGTTCTCCCGCGCAGGATGGCCGACCGAGAGGTTGAGGGCCTCGAAGTTATACCACTCGGTTTCAACCTCGGGACCAAGCTCGACCTGGTAACCAAGGCTCTCGAGCACGGTCTCGATCTGCCGTCGGACCTGGGTGAGGACATGGATGTGCCCCTGGCCGAGCGGAGGTCCGGGAAACGTGATGTCGATGGCTTCGGTCTCTGCGATGTCGGCGAGCCGCGCGCCCTCGATCTCCGCTCGTCTGGCCGCCAATCCCGCTTCGATTGCCCTCTTCGCCTCGTTGGCGTGCTGGCCGAGCGTTGCCCTCTCCGCCGGTTCGAGCTTTCCGATGCCGGACAGGAGACGGCTGATCTGCCCGCCCTTGCGGCCGAGGTACTCCAACTCGGTCGTGTCGAGCTCGGCCTCGGTGCGGGCCTTTGCAATGGCGGCGAGCGCTTCGGTGATGAGCGCTGACGGATCGATCATGCCGCCAGCCTTCGCCTGACTTCGAATAGGATCAGCGCCGCCGCGGCAGCCACGTTCAGCGACTCGACCCCTTCGCTGAGGTGAACGGTGACGAGCTTGAGGTCCGATCGAGAAAGCCCATGCGCTTCACTGCCGAGCACGATCATGCCCGCTTTCTCGATGGGCGTGTCTGCGAGCGGTTCGCCTCCGGACGCGGCGGCGCCATATCCGTCCAGACCGGCGAGGTCGCTCCAGCCGGCACGGGCGACTGTCAGCCGGAACACGTTTCCCGCCGACGCGCGCACCGCCTTGGCCCCGTATGGGTCGGCGGAACCTTGAAGCACGGCCAGCGCCGGCGCCCCGGCCGCCGCGGCGCTGCGGCAGATCGCGCCGACGTTGCCGGGATCCTGCACGCCGTCCAGCACGACGAGCGGCCAGTGCCGTTTCCGAGCCGCCGCGAGGGCGGCCTTTGCATCCGGCTCCTGGAGCCTTGCGATCGCGATCACTCCCTGAGGCGTGACGGTCTGGCTGACGGCACGAAAGACCCTGCGCGAGAGGGTAATGTGCCGTCCGGATCGAGCTGTGAACTCATCGCCCTCGCGCACCGCCACCAGCTCGAACTCCAATCCGGCCGCCTCGGCTTCGGCGAGCACGCGCGGACCCTCCAGGAGGACGACGCCTGGCTCGCGCCGTTGGGCGAGACGCCGTATGCGACGGACGATCTCGTTATCCGGGCTCGAGATCAGCTGCTGGTCAGAGGGCTTTTTTGGCAACCTCGACCAGCCGAGCAAAGGAACCGCTGTCGCGCACGGCCAGGTCAGCCAGCACTTTGCGGTCGATCTCCACTCCGGCCTGGCGAAGACCGTGCATGAGCTTGTTGTAAGGCAGCCCCGACTGTCGCGAGGCGGCGTTGATGCGCGCGATCCAGAGTTGGCGCATCTCGCGCTTGCGGCGCCTCCGGTCGCGGAACGCGTACGCAAGCGCGTGCAGCACAGCCTCGTTGGCGGGCCGGAACAGGAGTTTCTTGGAGAGGCGGAAGCCCTTGGCACGATCGAGGATCGCCTTGTGCCGGCGATGTGCGGGAACGCCTCGCTTGACTCTGGCCATGGGTTTCTTAGATCCCCAGTGCCCGGCGGACGGTCTTGCGGTCGGCCTTGGCCACGGGCTGCTTGTTCTCGTAGCTCCTCTTGCGCTTCTGCGACTTGTGCTCAAGCAGGTGACTCTTCCATGAGCTCGCGCGCATGAGCTTGCCGGTGCCGGTCACCCGGATCCGCTTGGAAATCCCCTTCCGCGTCTTGAGTTTAGGCACTGGTCGCGGACTCCTTTGGGGCGCCCTGACGGCTCGGCGCCAGGATCATGAACAGGTTCTTGCCCTCGAGCAGAGGCTGTCGTTCGACGACTGCGAATGGGCGCGCGTCGTCCGCGACCCGGTCGAGAATCCTTCTACCGATGTCCTGGTGGACCATCTCGCGGCCCCTGAACATGATCGTCACCTTCACCTTCTCGCCTGCTTCGAGGAACTGCTTCAAACCCTTGAACTTGGTCTGGAAATCGTGCTCGGCGACCTTCGGTCGGAGCTTCATCTCCTTCAGCTTGGTGACGTTCTGCTTGCGCCGCTGGTCTTTCTCCTTCTTGATCGTCTCGAACTTGTAGCGTCCGTAGTCGATCAGGCGGCAGACTGGCGGGCTCGCTTGCGGCGCCACCTCGACGAGGTCGAGTCCTTTCTCGCTTGCGATGCGCAGAGCGGCGTCCAGGGAGAGCACTCCCAACTGGTTGTTCTGGTCATCGATCAGCCGCACTTCCGAGCTGCGGATCTGATCGTTGATCTTCAGCTCCTTAAACGAGATGAGACGCTACCTCGGTCAAATTCAGAGTCCTGCTATTCCTCCAATTCGGCTAAATAAAACGAAACGGACAGCCTGAAGCCATCCGCCACAACCGCGACCCCTTCGAGCGAAGCCCTGGGGGTGAGGGTCGGTGCCCTGCTTCAGGTGCAGGATCGTACCGGAAACGTAACCCGATGCGCAAAGTGGCGTTGCGTTAA
>JBGQGS010000023.1:0-20866 GCA_041497555.1 Candidatus Dormibacteraceae bacterium
CTGGCCGAGCGGCACGATCGGGACCACGTCCGCCGCGCCGACACGCGGATGCACGCCTTCGTGCGCTCGCACGTCGATCCGTTCGACCGCTTCGCTCACCGCACCCATCACTCCGTCCAGCAGCCCGGCCTTGTGCGCGGCGATCGAGATCACGACGCGGTGATGATCGGGATCTGGATCGACATCGAGGACGTGCGCGCTTACGGCCGCGGCGGCGATCGCCGCGATGACGTCACGCCGCCGGCCCTCTGAGAAGTTGGGCACGGACTCGAAAAGACCTTCGGCATCCATCAGGTTGTTAGGGTAAGTGGCCGTGCCTGGACCGGTCGCGCTCGTCTATGGGGACGAGCTCATGAAGCATCGATTGTCGGATCAGCACCCGCTGCAGCCGATTCGCGTCAAGCTGGCGATGGATCTGATCAGCTCGACCGGTTTGATCGAGCACTGCCACCTGCTGCCTCCTCGCCGAGCGACGGTCAAAGAGCTGGAGCTGGTGCACTCGCGCCATTACATCGACCTGGTGCGCAAGCTGAGCGACCCGGAGCAGCGCGACCAAGTTTCGCCCAGGCAGATCGACGAGGCGGGTTTCGCCTCAGCCGACAACCCGATCTCAGACGAGCTCCACGAGGGGACCTCACTCGTGGTCGGTGCGAGTCTTGTCGCGGCGGAGGCGATCGAGAGCGGAGCCGCCCTTCATGTTTTCAGCCCTTCCGGCGGTCTGCACCATGCCCACCGCGATCGTGCATCCGGGTTCTGCACGTACGACGACCCCGCGATCGCGTGCCAGTGGTTGAAGGACCAGGGCCACCGTGTCGCATATGTGGACGTCGACGTCCATCACGGGGACGGCGTCGAGGAGGTGTTCCGCAGCGATCCCGACGTGCTCACCATCAGCCTTCACGAAAGCGGTCGCTACCTTTTTCCTGGAACTGGCTTTCCCCAGGATTGTGGCGTCGGAGCAGGCCGCGGGTCGGCCGCCAACCTACCCTTGGTTCCGTTCACGTGGGACGAGCCCTGGCTCGAGGGCTTCGAGAAAGTCGTGCCGGCGCTGCTGCGCCGTTTCAAGCCGACCGTGCTGGTGACCCAGGATGGTTGTGACACCCATTACCTCGACCCGCTCGCACACCTGGCCGCGACGACTCGGATCTGGCCCCGCGTGGGACAGGTCTTTCACGAGCTTGCGCACGAGCTCTGCGATGGCCGGTGGCTCGCTCTGGGAGGTGGCGGTTACGCCATCTACGAGGTTGTGCCACGAGCGTGGGCGCTGTTGTTTGCCGAGATGGTGGAGCGTCCTGACCTGGCGTGGGAGATCAACGACCCGTCGAGCATCGTCCCCGCCGTCGAAGCTCAGGAGCGCGTTTGGGCGGCGCTGCGGAAAGACCTGAGACACCTCGGCGAGGTGCACGGGATGGATTTCGGCTGAGCTAGGAGGCTAAGCCGCGTAAGTGCGGAGGCAACGCGTGCAGATCCGGGCGTGCACAGCCTTTCCGGCCACTGTCACACGGCCCATCTGCAGGTTGGGCTCGAACCTCCGGTTGACCCGGTTCTTGGCGTGACTGACGTGGTGTCCGTATTGCGGCTCCTTGCCGCAGATCGCGCAGCGCTTGGCCATGAGGCACCTTCCGATTGGGAGTGGAGATGAAACGATCCCCGCGCCGCTTCGCGGGTAGCAGAGGGGAATTGTACCATGGGCTTCCCATGGCCTCAAAGACCACCACCGCCCTCGTCCAGGCCCGCCAGTGGGGCCGGATCGAGGTCTTTCCGTCCGCGGTGGGCGCCATCGCCGCCCACGCTGCGCTGGGCTGCTACGGCATCACCGGGATGGCTGCGCGCGGGTTGCGGGACGGGGTGGCCGAGCTGCTGCGCCGCGACAGCGTCGATCGCGGCGTCGTGGTGATCGAGGCGGAAGGAGGGCTCGCCATCGACGTCTTCGTCATCGTCCAGTACGGCATCCGCATCTCGGAGGTGGCCCACAACCTCCAGGAGACCGTCAAGTTCGAGGTGGAGCGCTCCGTCAACGTGCCCGTGATGCAGGTCAACGTGAACGTCCAGGGCGTTCGCGAAGAGCGGCGCTGAGCCGTGGTACCGGACAAGAGCGGAGGGGTTGACGGACCCCTCTTC
Organism: Candidatus Dormibacteraceae bacterium; assembly: GCA_041497555.1. Taxonomy (GTDB): domain Bacteria; phylum Chloroflexota; class Dormibacteria; order Dormibacterales; family Dormibacteraceae; genus Palsa-870. The sequence goes on from JBGQGS010000023.1 coordinate 2,122, forward strand.
AAGCGGGCCCTGCTGGGCAGCTTGACCTGGCTTTCCTCCAACCACGAGGAGGTGAACCGCCTGAACGTGTTCCCGGTGCCCGACGGCGACACGGGGACGAACATGCTGCTGACGCTTCAATCGGCGGTCGAAGATATCAAGGAGTCGGAAGCCGCTGAGGTGAGCAAGATCGCCAAGCTCGCCTCCCACGGCAGCCTCATGGGCGCGCGTGGCAACTCGGGCGTCATCCTGTCGCAGATCTTCAGGGGCTTTGCTCGGGCGGTCGAGGGCAAGAGCTCGTTGACCCCGGCCGAGCTCGCGACGGCTTTCGAAGAGGCGGCCAACGCGGCATATCGGGCGGTGAACAAGCCGACCGAGGGCACGATCCTGACGGTCGCGCGCGAGGCGGGTCGCGCTGCCGCCTCGGCGGCCAGCAGTCCGGACGCGACGATCCCGCTGGTCATCGCCGCGGCGGCTGCCGGCGCCAGGGCGGCAGTACTGAAGACACCGAGCCAGCTGCAGATCCTTCGCGACGCGGGTGTCGTCGACGCTGGCGGATACGGCCTTCAGCTCATCCTCGAAGGCATGCTCAAGACCGTCGAGGAGCTCGACGCGTCACCTGTGGTGCTCGCCGCCTCGCGTCCGTCGGCGCCCGTTGCATCTCAGGTTGCGGTCGCACTTCCCGAGGGAGGCTGGGGCTACTGCACGGAATTCCTGATCGAAGGCTCTGGACTCGACCTGGACCGGATCAAGAACCAGATCGAGGCCCTCGGCAACTCGGTGCTCGTCGTCGGCGAGCCCGAGCTGGTCAAGGTTCACGTCCACACCGACGACCCGACCCGAGTCATCACGCTGGCCGGCGGCTACGGCAAGCTCCTCAAGATCAATGTGGGCGACATGTCGACGCAGCACAAGCGGATCCTCGAGAGCGTAGATCAGGCATCGAGGGCACCGCGACCGAACGGCGTCGGATTGGTCGCCGTCGTGGCAGGGCGCGGCCTCGTCGAAATCTTCCGGGGGCTGGGGGTGGACACCATCGTCGAGGGTGGCCAAACCATGAATCCAAGCACCCAGGACATGCTGACCGCAATCGATTCTTTGCCGTACGGCGAGGTCATCCTCCTACCCAACAACCGCAACGTGATCCTGGCCGCCAAGCAAGTTCTTGGGTTGACAAGGAAGAAGGTGCACGTCATCGAGACGCACAGTGTTCCGCAGGGCGTTGCCGCCGTCGTGGCGTTTCGAGGCGACCGGTCTGGCGCCGAGAATCTGCCCGCGATGAAGGCGGAGGCCGAACGCGTGCAGACCATCGAGGTCACGCATGCGGTTCGGGACACGCGCTCAAACGGCCTGAAGGTGAAGAAGGGTGACGTCATCGGCCTGATCAACGACAAGCTCGAGTTCGCGGGTTCCGGCTACGGGGAGGTGGTCAACAAAGCCCTGAGCAAACTCGGGCCTGACTCATACGAGCTGGTGACGGTCTACCGTGGCGAGGGCGCCAGCGATGATGAGCTTGCGGCGCTCGAATCGGAGATCCGCGCCTCGCACCCTGGGCTCGAGGTCGAGATCCAGCAGGGTGGGCAGCAGCACTATCCATTCATCCTCTCTGTCGAATAGAGAGCAGCGGTGAAGCGGTCCTTCGCGGTCGTCACCGACTCGACCGCCGACCTGCCCGACGCGTGGCGCGAGCGCTATGGGATCGAGGTCGTTCCGCTGAAAGTCCTGTTCGGCGAGGAGACGTTCCGCGATGGGGTGGACATGAACAACGAGGAGTTCTTTAGTAGGCTGGCCGCGTCCAGCAAGCTGCCCACGACGTCGGCCCCCTCGCCTGGCGAGTTCGCCGACCTTTACGGCCGTCTCGCGCAAGACCACGATGGATGCATCTCGATTCACATCGGCGGGCAGCTCTCAGCGACAGCTGAAGCCGCCCGGGTCGGCGCTCAGTCGGTCGAAGGTTTCCGAGTCAACGTCATCGACAGCGGGACGGTAACCATGCCGATGGCGTTCCTCTGCCGGGTGGCGGCGGAATGCGCCACCCTCGATGAGGCTACGTCCGCGGTCGAGCAGCGCGTTCCGAAATGCCGGGTCCTCGCATTGCTCGACACGCTGCGCTACATCGAGATGGGCGGCAGGGTGAGCCGGGCTCAGGCGATGATCGGTACGATGCTCGACCTCAAGCCGCTCCTGCTCGTTGCGGGTGGCGAGCAGGTAAAGGCGGTGGATCGCGTTCGCACCCGGTCTCGCGCGATCCCGCGCATGGTCGAGTTCTTCAAGGCCGACCTCCCAGTCGAGCACGTTGGGGTGATGCACGCGCAGGCGCCCGATGAGGCCGAGCGAATCGCCGCCGATTTGCGCAACCAGTTTCCCGACCTCGAGGTTCCGATCGGACAGATCGGCTGCGTGCTCGGCACCCACACCGGGCCGAAGGCCCTTGGCCTGGTCTACATCAAGAAGTAGGAGTGCCGAACCTCACGTTGCGGCCGGGTAGCGGCCACACGCGGAGCAGCGACGGCGTGAACCTGACAACTCGGGGCAATGCTCTCAGGGCCAACTTGAACGCCCGCTGCTGACGCGGACCCCACGGCAGGCCATATTGCGCGCGCAGCGCCGGTGGCAGGAGCCCGGCCGTAACAACTTCGAACGGGATCATCACCGGGCCAGGCAGCAGGCGCAGCCTCGGTCGCAGCACCTGCTCAGCCAGCTCGTGCGCGCGCTTGCCCACACGCACCGGCCCGGTCGACACCATCTGCTCGAGGTAGGAGTCGAAATCGCGATGCGTATCGGGAAACCGATCGCGGGGAATCCCCAGCAGCTCGCCCAGCAGCTTGAACTCCTGGTAGAAGTCCTCGCGCTCGGGAGGCAGCAAGCGCTGAACGAACGCCTCGTAAGTCACCAGCGCCGTGTCGGCGAGCGTCGCGTGCACCCACAACAAGAGGTCTGGATCGAGCGCGCGGTAGTCGTGGCCGCGGACTCGTGCATGGACCTGGTTGACTGCCCGGGCAGCGGCGAGGGCCGTCTCGCGATCTCCGAACACGATTGCCATCGTCATCCGGATCGTCCGGCGCAAGCGACGAATGGGGTGAGATCGGAAGTCCGAGTGCTCGTCGACGCCGGCCGCGACCTTGGGATGCGCGAGCTGCATGAGCAGGGCCCGGCCTCCTCCGAGGAAGAGGACGTTCTCGCGGTTCACCCGCCGCGTGATCGAGCGCTCATCGAACAGCCCGGGCCTCACAATCCCAGCTTATTCACCTCGCCGTTCGCGGGTTTGTCAGGTCCCTTCCCCGCTTGCCCGGGAAGTCGGCGCGCAGCGCCGGATGGGGGGTGTACCCGGCAAAGCCACGGGGTTAATCTCTCAGCGTGTACACGCAGCTCTTCACGTTCGGAGCTGCGTTTCTCGGTTCCGCCGTCGAATCGACCGAGGCGCTGACGATCGTCCTTGCGGTGGGTCTAACTCGAGGGTGGCGTTCGCCGCTGTACGGGACTGTTGCAGCCCTTGTGACGCTCGCGGTGCTCGTCGTGCTCTTTGGCCAGCTCATCGTGGTACGGGTCCCTGAATCAACCCTCAAGCTCATCATCGGCACGTTGCTCCTGCTCTTCGGGCTGCGCTGGCTGCACAAGGCAGTCCTGCGATCGGCTGGCGTGGTGGCAATGCACGACGAGGAACACGCCTATCAGCAGACGGTCAGCGAGCTTCAGGGTGCGGTGGCTCGGCAGGACTGGGTGGGCTTCGTGATCGCGTTCAAGGGCGTCTTTCTCGAAGGCATCGAGGTGGTCTTCATCGTCGTCGCGGTCGGGGGCACGAGCCGTTACTTCCCCGAGGCGGTGGCAGGGGGCCTGCTTGCCATGGTGGTGGTGGCGCTGGCCGGCGTGGTCGTCCGGAAGCCGCTCGCCCGAGTACCGGAGAACACGCTCAAGTACGCAGTCGGGATCATCCTGACGAGCCTCGGCACCTTCTGGGCAGCGGAGGGAATGGGGGCCTCCTGGCCCTTTGACTTCGTCTCCATCCTCGTTCTCGCGGCTGTCTACCTCGGCGCTTCACGACTTGCGGTGCAGCTCGTCCGCCGGCGTGCTCTGGCACCGGCGTGAGGTTCATCAGGTCGGCTGCATCCGAGGTGGTCGGATTGTTCGTCGCCGACTGGGTTCAGACGGCTGCAATCGTCGCCATCGTTGCAGCCGGCTGGTATGCGCTCTCCCGATTGCACGCGATGCGCGTTCCGGTGCTCGTGGTGCTGGTGCTGTTGCTCGCCGGTCAGCACGTCTGGTTTGCGCTCGCCGAAGCCGGGCGCGTCAGAGAAGCCTAAGCCGTGGCTTTTGCCATCTCCGAGTTGAATCCGTCGACCATCGGCTTGTAGAAGGTGTCGATCTCGGTTCCGATCGTGTCGAAGTTGTAGGCGCCGAGCTTGTTCGCGTCGGTCTGCACGCTTGTCTCGGCACTGGTGATCGCTGCATTGTCGCCGGCCGCGGCGGCATCCAGCAGCTTGCCGAAATCAGTGACGAGCGACGCGAAGTCGACCATCAGGTCGTGAAGCTCGCTCGGTAGGCCTGGCGCGGTCGAAAGCTGGAGCGCCTTTTCGACGTGCGTCTTCATCGTGGTCAGCGTCGCTCTGGCACCGGCGAGATCGGCGGTCGCGCTCTGCGTGCCGAACGTGTCAAGGTCGGCCGCCGCATCCAGGAACGCCTGCAGGAATTGCCCGTCCTGAACGTAGTCGGCGGCGACCGTCTTCGCGTCTGAGAGCGCCGTTCGCGCGTGGTCGATCCGCGCCGTCTCTTGGTCAAGGCTGCCCCGGCTGAACACGGTGAGCCACTGCTGCTGGCTGAGGTTCGCCCTGGCCGACACCAGCGACGCGTCGTCCTGGTCCACCGTCGTACCCGCCGATTGCGCGTTGGCGACGAACTGATCGACGAGGATGCGAGCCTGCTTGGGGTCGAAGCTCGAGCTGCCGCTAAGTCCGTTGAACTTCGTGTCGATGTCCTTGAACGTAGTGTTGAGGCTGTTCTGATGAGAGATGACCGTGTTCAGGACCCTGTCGGCGTTCCCGACGCGGGTCGAGGCATACGCGAAGCCCGCGACCGCATAGCCGATGATTCCGATCAGGACGATGGCGATGATGACGACCGCGACGATGATCCTGCGCAGCCCTGTCGACAGCCCTGAGCCACGCGCTGGCTCACCGGTCGGACCGGGTGGAGGGGGCGGCGGTGCGTCCGGAGGCGGTGGGATCACCGTGCTGAAGTTTAATTGAGCATCCTCGTCCTGCCGCGCGCGCTTGACGCGCCGGTGTCGGCGCTCCCCAAGGTCAAGCCGGCCGACGTCAAACGGCTGACCAAGCTCGGCATCGTGACGATTCGCGACCTTCTCCTGACGCTGCCCTTCGATTGGGAGACGTACGGTGCGCCGGCCGAGGTAGCGGTCCTTGTGCCCGGCCAGCAGGCGACCGTCATCGGCACGATCAGCGCGATCAGCGCCAAACAGACACCGCGCCGGCGCATCCGGCTGACCGAAGCGACCCTGCGCGACGACTCGGGCGCGGGCCTGAAGGTCGTCTGGTTCAACCAACCCTTCATTGCCAGGCAGCTGCACAAGGGCGACCGGATCGCGGTCGCCGGCACCGTCAGGGAGGCGCGATACGGCGCGATGCTCGAGATGCAAAACCCGCACCACGAGCGGATCGAAGACGACTCGGATGATTTTGTGCCGCCACGGGTCGGCGGGCTGATGCCCAAGTACCACCTGGTGGCTGGTCTCAGCTCACGGAAGATGGCGGCCTGGATCGAGTCGGCCCTGCCCCTGGCCGGCCAGCTGGAAGACCTGCTGCCCGCCCCGGTGCGCGAACGCCACCGGCTGCTTTCCGTTGCGGATGCTGTCCGCTTCGGACATCGCCCGGACTCGGAGGACCAGTGGCGCGAGGCACGCCGCCGCATGGCATTCGCCGAGCTGTTCGAGCTTCAGGCCGCCTTCGCCCTCATGCGCATGAACATCGCAGCCGAGCCGGCCACGCCGATCCCATACCGCCAGGAGGTGATCGACGCCTTCAAAGCCGGCCTGGGCTTTGAGCTGACCCTCGCCCAGCGGCGTTCGACCTGGGAGACGTTCCAGGACATGGAGAAGACCGCGCCGATGAACCGCCTGTTGGACGGCGACGTTGGGTCGGGGAAGACGGCGGTCGCGGCAGCCTGCGTCGCGATGGCGCACGCGGCCGGGCTCCAGTCGGTGGTGATGGCCCCGACCGAGATTCTTGCCCGGCAGCACCTTCATCGTTTTCGCACCTACCTCGAGGAGAGCTTCCCCGGCCTCACGGTCGAGCTGCTCGTCGGCAGCCAGGGCGCGGCTGAGCGGCGGAGGGTCCGGGCTGCCGCGGCGTCAGGCCACTGCGCGCTTGTCGTCGGGACGCACGCGTTGATCGAAGACGACGTCGAGTTCGTCGACCTCGGCCTAGCGGTGGTCGACGAGCAGCATCGTTTCGGAACCCGACAGCGCGAGCTGCTTCGCGCCAAAGGAAGCGGCCGGCCGCACTTCCTCGCCATGACCGCAACGCCCATCCCACGCACACTTGCGCTCGCGCTGTATGGCGAGATGTCGGTTTCCGTGATCGACGAGCAGCCGCCGGGCCGCACGCCGGTCGAGACCGAGGTGCTCGAGCCGGAGCAGCGCCAGCGCGCCTATGACCTCGTGCGAGCGCAAGTGCGCGCAGGCCGCCAGGCGTTCGTGATCTGCCCCCTGATCGAAGAGTCCGAGGCCATCGTCGCGCGATCGGCGACGGCCGAGTTCGATCGATTGCGGCGGGACGTGTTCCCCGACCTGCACCTGGGCATGGTCCACGGGCGCCTCAAGGAGAAGGACGAGGTGATGAGCGCTTTCGTCTCCGGAGAGGTGCAGGTCCTGGTTGCGACGGCTGTAGTCGAAGTTGGCGTCGACGTGCCGAACGCGACGGTGATGATGATCGAGGGTGCCGACCGGTTCGGCCTGGCGCAGCTTCACCAGTTTCGCGGCCGAGTGGGCCGCGGAGCGGCCCAGGGCCACTGCCTCCTGCTGACCGACGATCCTTCCGAGCCCGCCCTGAACCGGTTGACCCTCATGACTCGGATTCGTGACGGCTTCAAGCTCGCCGAGGAGGACATGCGCATTCGCGGCATGGGCGAGCTCATGGGCCCGCGCCAGCACGGCATGTCGGATTTCGCGATGCAGGCGCTTCAGCAGCCCGAGCTCCTGAGCGAGGTGAGGCAGGAGGCGGAGAGCCTGCTGCAATCCGATCCTGGCTTCGACCAGAATCCCCTTCTCAAGGCGGCGGTCTCGCGCCGCCTCGAGCTGACCTCGATCAGCTAGCCCCTGGGGGGTGAGGGTGTGGGCCGGGCACAACCGATACTTAGCACACATATGGAGCAGCTCTCGCCGCTTCGGTTGACGGAGTACAGCCACGGGGCCGGTTGAGCCTGCAAGCTCAGCCCGGTGGAGCTAGGGCAGGTGCTGGGGGCGCTGCCCCCGATCGTCGACCCGAACGTGCTGGTCGCCACCGCCGCCCGCGACGACGCGGCGGTCTATCGAATCGCGCCTGACCGCGCGCTCGTTGCGACGGTGGATTTCTTCACGCCCATCGTCGACGACCCGGCCGAGTTCGGCTCGATCGCTGCCGCAAACGCACTGAGCGACGTGTACGCGATGGGGGCCCGGCCTCTTTTCGCGCTCGGCATCACCGCGTTCCCTCGCGAGAAGCTGAGCACCGGCCTGCTGGAGAAGATCGTCGCCGGTGGAGCGGCCAAGATGACTGAGGCGGGTATCGCCGTCGTCGGCGGGCACTCTGTGGATGACTCGGAGCCGAAATTTGGCTACGCGGTGATCGGCGAGGTGCACCCGGACCGCGTGATCGCGAATGACGGGGCGCATCCGGGCGACGTCCTCTACCTGACCAAGCCACTCGGCTCGGGCCTCGTCGCCACCGCCATCAAGCGAGGCCTGTGTCCTCGAGCGCTCGAGCGCGAAGCGGTCGCGGTGATGATGCAGCTCAATCGTGCCGCGTCCGAGGCGATGGTCGCCGCCGGTGCGACGGCAGCCACGGACGTGACCGGGTATGGGTTGATCGGCCACCTCGCCAACATCAAGGGAGGCGCGGAGATCCAGTTGAGCGAGGTCCCATTCATGACGGGGGTAAGGGAGCTTGCGGAGAAGGATCTCTTCCCGAGCGGCAGCCGGCGCAACCACGCCGCATACCACGATCAGGTCGACTGGGACGGCGCCGCCGAGATCGACCAGATGATGCTGTGCGACGCACAGACCAGCGGTGGTCTGCTGGTGGCGATCCGGCCGGATCGCACCGCTGTTTTCGAGGCGGCATGTCAGTCCGCGCCCTATCCGGCCGTGAGAATCGGCACCATTAGCGGCGATGGATCCATTCGCATCCGCCCTTGACCAGGCCGCCGCGGTACGGCGCCGCGAGGTCTCTTCGCGAGAGATCACCACGGCGTACCTCGAACGGATCGGCAAGCTCAACCCAAGCCTCAACGCTTACGTCCTGATCACTCCTGAGCTGGCCCTCGAGCAGGCCGGCGCCGCCGACGCCGCGAACACCGGACACCCGCTGTGCGGCGTGCCGGTCTCGGTCAAGGATCTCGTCTCGGTGGCCGGCTACCCGACGACGCTCGGCTCGAAGGCGTTCGAGGACATGTCTTTCGGGGTCGATTTCTTTCCGGTGGCGCGCCTCAAGGAGGAGGGTTGCCCAATCCTCGGCAAGACGAATCTTTCCGAGTTCGGCACTCGTCCCACCACCGAGCACGGCCTCTTCGGGGCGACACACAACCCGTGGCAGCTGGGCTATTCGGCGGGTGGTTCGAGCGGTGGCGCGGCGGCAGCGGTCGCCGCCGGGCTTTGCGCATTCGCGCATGGGTCCGACGGCGGCGGCTCTGTGCGAATCCCGTCCAGCTGCTGCGGCACCGTGGGCTTTAAGCCATCCCGAGGCCGCATATCGGCGGGACCTTTGTTCGGTGAGCACTGGGCCGGTCTGTCGACCGATGGCGCGATCGCACGCACCGTCGCCGACGCGGCCGCTGGGCTCGACGCGATGGCCGGCCATCTGCCAGGCGACGCGTACTGGGCCGACGCCGACGGCAGATTTGCGGATGGCGCCAAGCCAAACGATCGCAAGCTGAGGATCGGCTTCACGGTCAGCTCGAGCGCAAGCGTGGATGGCCAGGTGGTGGACTGCGTGCGTGAGGTCGCGAGTTTGTTGGAGGGACTGGGCCACAGCGTGACCGAGGGCGGTCCGGACACCGAGCCTTTCCGCACACCGATGCAATTGGTCGTCGTGTCGGGACTCGGCTCACTCCCGATCGCCGACGAAACCAAGCTCGAGCCATTCAACGCTTTGGGCATCGCTCTCGCCAGGCAGCTCACGGCCGTCGACTACGTGCGCGCGGTGGACGCCATCCGCGTGCACAGCCGGCAGGTGGTCAGCTTCTGGGACACGCACGACGTGCTCGTCACCCCGACCCTGCCCCGGACCGTGCCACCGCTCAATACGCTGGGCGCAGACCTGGCGACCGCGGGCGACGAGTACATGGATTTCGTCACTTTCACCTTCCCGTACAACTGCACCGGTCAACCCGCGATCTCGCTGCCGCTCGGCATGGACAGTGCCGGGCTGCCCATCGGCGTTCAGCTCGTAGGCGCTCCTCGCGCCGAGGCCGTGATCCTCGGCCTTGCCGCGCAGCTTGAGCAGGCCCGGCCCTGGATCGGGCGCCGGCCCACCCTCAGCTGATCGTGTCCAGGCTTCGGGTCAGCGGGGGAGAGGCGAGAGGCCGGCGGCTCAAAGCACCCAAGGGCATCCGGCCCACCCAGGGGATGGTCAAGCAGGCGATTTTCAACCTGGTCGGGCCCGGCATCGAGGGAGCCCACGTCCTGGACCTCTTCGCCGGGTCGGGAGCTCTGGGGATCGAGGCGCTGTCGCGCGGCGCGACGAAGGTCACGTTCGTGGACCACGAGCCCCGTGGTCTTGCTATCCTGCGCCAGAACTTGGACGTACTCGGTCTCAAGGAGCGCGCACATGTCGTCCGAGGCGACGTCGTGCGCTGGCTGGAGGCTTCGCCCGACGAGGTCAAGCGGGCCGGCCTCGTGTTCCTGGACCCGCCTTATGACGACGTCGTGCTCGAGCGCGCGCTGCAGGTCCTCGACCGAAGCGCCGAAGACGTGACCGTCGTCGCGGAGCACTCGCGACGGCAGCAGATGCCGGCGCTGGTCCGGCTCAAGATCGACCGCGAGCGCCGCTACGGGGATACGGTCGTCACGGTGTTCAAAGCGTGAGCGCCCGGGTGCAAGGCGGCGCGCTTCGCCCGAAGGCCAAGACCGCCGTGTATCCCGGAAGTTTCGACCCGTTGACCAATGGACACCTTGACGTGGTCGACCGCGCATTGGGGATCTTCGACAAGCTGATCGTCGCCGTGGCCGGCAACCCGGACAAACGCCAGCCCCTCTTCACGGTGGAGGAGCGCATGGAGCTGATCAACGCATCCCTGAAAGGGCGCGAGCGGGTCGAGGTGGCGAGCTTCACCGGCTTGACCGTGGAGTTCGCGCGCTCGCGAGGCGCGACGACGCTGGTCAAGGGGTTGCGAGCGTACTCTGACTTCGACGCCGAGCTTCAGCAGGCCCTCATGAATCGCAAGCTGGCGCCCGACATCCACACCGTCTTCCTCATGTCGAGCTTCGCGCACATCTACGTCTCGTCAAGTATCTTGAAGGACATCGCCAGCTATGGCGGGAACGTGTCCGACCTCGTTCCGCCCCCAGTCGCGAGAGCGCTCAAGGAGAAGTACAGATAAAGGTCGACGAGCTGCTTGACCGGATCGATTACCTGATCCAGAACGCGCGCCATGTCCCTCTGTCCACCCAGGTGATGGTCAATGAGGACGAGGTCATGGAGCTGATCGACCAGGTCCGGTTCAACCTGCCCGACGAGATCAAGCAGGCGAACTGGACGGTGGCGGAGCAGCAGCGCATCATCACCGAGGCTCATGCGGAAGCGGCACGCATCATGTCACGGGCCAACGAGCGCGCCGAGGAGACCGCCTCCGAGCATGAGATCCTGCGGCGGGCGGAGCGTCACTCCGCCCAGGTGATCAAGGACGCACAGGCGAAGTCGGACCAGATCATCCGGGAAGCTGAGGGCTACGCGATGGAGCAGCTGAAGCAGCTGGAAGCTCACCTCGGGCGAACGCTGGCGACAGTGCGCCGCGGGGTGGAGGCGCTGCAGACCAACCAGCCGCCCGCCGAAGAGAATGCGGACCAGGCGACCGGTTCTTAGCTTCACGTAAACTTCTCAAGCTCATGGCTCTACCGAAGGTCAAGCTCTCCAAGTCGAAGAAAGGACGCCGCCGTTCCCACCTCGCGCTGGCGCTCGTGCAGATTCAGCCGTGCCCGAATTGCAAAAAGCCGAAGCGCCCCCACGCGATCTGCCCCAACTGCGGCCACTACGCCGGTCGCGAAGTCATCAAGACGGAATAGCCGCGAAAGTCGCGTTCGTCTACCCCGGCCAGGGCTCGCAACAGCCGGGCATGGGGGCCGAGCTGCTCGCCGATCCAGAGGTGGCCGACCTCTGCGACAGTTGCTCCTCAGCCGCCGACGTCGATCTTCGCCGCCTGCTCACCAGCGCCGACGACGAAGAGCTGCGGCTGACCCAGAACGCCCAGCCTGCGCTCTGTTTCGTCGGCCTCGGACTGACCCTTCTGCTTCGGCGGCGCGGCGTCGAGCCTGCGGCCGCCGCGGGTCATTCGGTCGGGGAGTACACGGCACTCGCTGCTTCGGGCGCGGTCGGCGCGCCACAGGTGATCAAAGCGGTAGTAGAGCGCGGCAAGGCGATGGCGGATGCGGCTCCCGCCGGCACGAGCTCGATGGCCGCCGTGCTCGGTCTCGACTCGCAAGCGGTGGAGGTCGCGCTGGCAGGTATGAACGACGCCTGGCCCGCCAACTACAACACGCCGACCCAGACGGTCATCGCCGGCACGACGGCGGGTCTCGAGGCAGCCACCAAGCGCCTGCAGGCCGCAGGTGCGAAGCGGGTGATACCGCTCAACGTCAGCGCCGCCTTCCACACCCCGCTGATGGCGCCCGCCGCTCAGCGACTGCGAGCCGCGCTCGATCGGATCGAATGGCGCGCCACCCGCATCCCGGTGATGGCGAACCTGACCGGCCGGCCACACCAGGGAGGTGACCGCATCCCGCAGGTGATGGAGATGCAGCTTCGATCGCCGGTGCGGTGGGCCGCCTGCGTGCTCATGCTGGTCGAGTTGGGTTGCGACACGTTCCTCGAGGTCGGGCCCAGGCGCGCGCTGACCGGGATGATGCGCGAGCTCGCTCCCACCGCCACCGCTGTCGGTGTCGGCACGCCCGCAGCCGTCTCGGAGATCGCCATACCGAGCTAGCGGCTCAGGCCGCCCGGAGCCAGCCCCCGGGGCAGTGTTAGAGTAGTCGCGAGATGGAAACTCAAAAACTGAGCCTCGAAGATTTCAAGAACATCGTCGTCGAGCGCCTTGGCTGCGAGCCTGAACAGGTGACGATGGATGCCTCCTTCCAGGAGGACCTCAACGCCGACTCGCTCGACCTGGTCGAGCTGATCTACGCGTTCGAGGAGAACACCGGGCTGGAGATCCCCGACGAGGATGCAGAGAAGATCACGACCGTCGGGCAGGCGTGGGAGTACATCCAGGAGAAGGCCGCCTCATAGCACAGCCCCAGGCCGCACCCCTGGCCCCGCCCCTACAGCAGCTCCAGCAGAAGATCGGTATCCACTTTCGCGACCCGGGCCTGTTGCTCGAGGCCGTGACACACAGCTCGTTCGCCAACGAGAGCCCACACCTCTCGCCTCGCGACAACGAGCGCCTCGAATACCTCGGTGACGCCGTGCTCCAGCTCATCACCGCCGAATATCTCTACAAGCATCACCCCGGCGCGGCCGAGGGGGAGCTGACGCAGACCCGCTCGGCGATGGTCAACACCAACACGCTGGCCCAGCTCGCCGAGGAGCTCGACCTTGGCAGCTACCTCTACCTGGGCAAAGGCATCGCCAAGGGCGGCGGGCGCAGCCTGAAATCACTGCTGGCCAACGCCTTCGAGGCGGTGCTGGGCGCGATGTTCCTTGACGCGGGCTACGACGCCGCATACCACTACTACCTGAATCGTTATCGCTCGCTGACGTCGCCTGTACGCGATGAGAACTTCAAAGGACGATTGCAGCAGGTGGCGCAGGAAAGGTTTGGCGAGACGCCCTTTTACGACAGCGAGGGGGCGAAGGTCGGCACCAATCGCGAGTACACGTCGGTTGTCTTCGCCGGCGCCGAGCCACTCGGCACGGGTCATGGGGCGAGCAAGCAGGAGGCGGAGCAGGACGCGGCGCGAGCCGCCCTGCAGACCCTGCTCGGCAGCGCGGCTGCGCCCGTCAAGGCCAAGCCGGCCAGGACGCCGAGGCCGCGCGCCCGCCGTGCGCCGCGAACCACGCCTCGGCCCGAGGCGGTGGCCGCCCCGGCGGAGGCCGCCCCGGCGGAGGCCGCCCCGGAGGTGGCCGAACTCATCTCATTGCCCGCGCGCGAGCCGGAGCCAGACGCCTTTCTCAGCGAATCCCGGAGCCGGCAGTTCGGCGAACCAATCGAGTAGGGGGTTCCCACAGGTTGTGGCCGAGGCTCAACCGACCCCTACATCTGCGACAATAACGACCAATTTGTTCCTCCGCTCGCTGAGCCTGCTGGGCTTCAAGACTTTCGGCCGGCCGACCGAGATCCGGTTCGAAGGCGGGGTGACGGCGATCGTCGGCCCGAACGGCTCCGGCAAGACCAACATCGTCGATGCGGTCAAGTGGGTGCTGGGCGCTGGACAGGCCCGCGACCTGCGGGGTCGCAAGATGGAGGAGGTCATCTACGCCGGAGGCGAACGGCGGTCTCGCGCCGCATTCGCAGAGGTCACCCTCGTCTTCGACAACACGGCGGGCCGGCTGCCGGTCGACTACCACGAGGTCGCGATCAAGCGGCGCGTGGAGCGGGATGGCGAGAGTGACTACTTCCTCAATGGGAGTCGCGTGCGGCGGCGAGACCTGATCCACCTGCTCGCTTCGACAGGCCTCACCGTGGACTCCTACGCGATCATCGACCAGCACGACATCGAGTCGATCGTCGTGTGTTCGCCGGCCGAACGCCGGCAGCTGCTGGAAGAGGCGGCGCAGGTGCGAGGCGTGAAGGCCCGCAGGCAGGAGGCCGTGCAGCGCTTGAGCGAGCTGGCCGCCAACCTGCTTCGACTGGAAGACCTGAAGTCTGAGATCGAGCCTCGCCTCGATGTCTTGCGCGTGCAGGCGGCGGCGGCGCGGGAAGCGTCAGAGGCGGGAGCCCGGCTCGACCTGCTTCGAGGGAGCATCGTGTGGGAGGAGTGGCGCGAGGCGCGGGACGCCCATCGACGTGCCTCGTCGCAGGTGCAGGCACTGGACCGGCGGTTGGCCGAAGCGCGCGACCTGGCGCAGTCTGCGGAGACGGAATTCCAGACGTGGCGCGGTGAGATCCAGGCCGCGCAGGATCGTCGCCTCGCCCGCCAGCGCAACCTGGGTCGTTTGAGACTGGAGTTGGCCGAGGCTGAGCATTCGCTCCGGCTGGCGGAGGAGCGCGCTCAGAACACCGTCGCACTCGCCGAGGCCGCGCGCCGCGAGGAGGCGGACAATCGATCCCTTTCAGCCGCGGCGGAAGCGCTTCGCGGTCAGCTGGCGGCAGAGCTCGAACAGGCTAGACACGCGCTGGAGAATGTGCCGGAGGCGCCGGCCATCCCTGAAGCGGCGGATCCCGCGGAGGTCCAGCACGCGCGGCGGGCCGCGGAACAGGCTCGCAGGGCCCTGGGTGCGGCCGTGGCCACCCTCGCCGCCCTTCAGACGCGCCGGGAGTTCCTGGAGGACCAGTCCGCACGCCTCGATGCGATGGCGCAGGCGGCCAAGCTCGTGCCGGCCGCCGAGGCGGTGCTCGAGCGGGCCAGGCATGAGGCCGCCGAGGCCGAATCCGCGGTCGTCATGTTGGCGCGACTGCGCTCTGAGCTGAACGGCCTCGATGCCCTCCGGTCCGAGCCGGCGCCCGGGCTCCAGCGGCTGTGCGACGTGGTCACGCCGGAGGCTGGATTCGAGGCGGCCTTTGCCGCGGTGCTTGGCCCGCTCGCGGACGCGCTCGTCGCTCGGGATGAGTTGAAAGCTGTTGAGGGCACCAAGGCTCAGGACCACCAGACGACCGTCCTGTACCCTGTCCCAGCGCCCCATCACGCGGCCGGGCGCGCGCATGGCGCACCGATAATCTGGCTCTTCGACCACGTGCGGTGCAAGGACGGATACGAGGAGATAGCGCGCCGGCTGCTTGGGCAAGTCGTCGTGGGCGAAGACGTCACGCTCGAGGGCACCTATCGGGAACCGGGCCTGGTGCGGGCGGGCACCGACCCCCGGGTCGCGATCGACGCTCGCCGCCGCGAGCTTCGCGATCGCCTGGAGGGCCTGGAGCCCCAGGCGGCGCGCGCCGGGGACGCGGCGAATCGGCTGAAGCTGGCCGAGGTCGGTCTCGCCGACCTGCATTCGCGCTCCGCCGGTGCGGCGCGATCGGAGGAAACCGCGCGGCTGCTCGAGTCAGCACGCGCCGCCGAGGTCGCCGAAGCCGAAAAGCTGGCGGAGCTTGAGCGCGTCGCTCAGGCCGCCGAAGAGCACGCCGCGGGGCTGGCGCGCGCCCTCGAGTCGAGCCTGGAGGCGATCGGCGAGGGCCGGGCGGCTGCTCACCATGCCGAGCTCGACAGGGCCCGATGGCGAGACCGCGTCGACGATCTTCGCCGGCAGCTGGCGGCAGTCGGGGAAGACCTTGTCCGGCTGCACGCCGCCGCCGAGGGGCGGGCGGCCCGCGCGGCACAGGCTGAGGTTGCGGCCGCGGCCTCGACGGAGACGCTGCCCGCGCTCACCTCTGCCGCGGAAGCCGCACGGGGCGCGCTGGCCGCCGCCGAACAGGAGTCGCCGGAAGACGATGCCGAGATGGCAGAGGGTTCGCGTCGGCTGGTCGCCCTCGAAGAGGCGCGCATCGACGCGCGGCTCAAGGCCGGAACGCTGGAAGGCAACCTCGAGCTCATCGCGCGTGAAGCGGAGCTGCTCCAGGCGCGGATGGAAGAGATCCGCACCCGCATGCCGGACGGAGTGGCGCCCGAAGAGGTGCCAGGAGGCAAGGCGCGCGAGCGCGAGATGCGCGGGCTGGAGCGCCGCATCGAGGAGATCGGCCCGACCAACGCGCTCGCCGACAGCGAGTGCCGCGAGCTCGATGAGCGTTTCGAGACGCTGCGAACGCAGCTCGATGACATCGCCGCAGCCCGCGCCGATCTCGAGCAGCTGGTCGGCAAGCTGCGCGAAGAAGAGGACTCGCGATACGAAGCGGTCTTCGGAGCCGTCGCCGCCAACTTCCACGAGTACTTCTCCCAGCTCGCGCCCGGCGGGCATGCCACCCTCAAACATGCGGATGGTGACGACGGGCCTCGCTCAGGCGTCGAGATCCTGGTGCAGCCGCCGCGCAAGCGCCTGCAGAACGTCACGCTCCTGTCGAGCGGCGAGCGGTCGCTGGCCGCGCTCGCGCTGGTGCTTGCCCTGGACGAGGTCAACCCGAGCCCGTTCACAGTTCTCGACGAGGTCGACGCGGCTCTCGACGACGCCAACGTCGGCCGGTTCGGCGAGATGCTGGCGCGGCTTGGCACACAGCGCCAGTTCCTCGTCATCACACACAACCACGTGACCATGTCGCATGCCTCGACCCTCTACGGCATTCACCTCGACGAGAGCGGGTCGTCGCACCTGGTATCGGTTCGGCTCGAGGATATTCGCAAGCCAGTTTCACGTGCCTCCACCACGGCCCAAGCAGGCTAGTTCCGCGAGCGCCTGGAATCGCGTCAGCGGCCGCACTCGTACCGTCCTGGCGGCCGGCCTTCGCTCGCTCAGAGCACCGCTCGCGCCGGGCTATTACGAGGAGTTGGCAGAGGTGCTTGTTTCGGCGGACCTCGGGCCGGCGATGGCGGCACGCCTCATCGCCGGCGTGCGAGCCCGCGCACCGCGGACCCGGGAGGAGGCCGCCGCCGCCATGGTGACCGCTGCGCTTTCGTTGATGTCAGCGCGGCCGCGGGAGCTCGACCTGAGCGGCCGCCTGGCCTGCCTGCTCTTCTATGGCATCAATGGCGCCGGTAAGACGACGTCGATCGGCAAGCTCGCGCACCGGCTCAAGCAGCAAGGACGGAAACCCATGATCGTGGCGGCGGACACCTACCGCGCGGCGGGCATCGAGCAGATGGCGGCCTGGGCGCAACGAGCTGGGGTCGAGCATTTCGACGGCAGGAGCGGCGCGGACCCCGCCTCCGTCGTGTTCGATGGAATCCAGGCGGCGCGCAGCCGCGGCAGCGACGTGGTGCTGGTGGATACCGCCGGCCGCCTGCAGACGCAGCGCAACCTGCTCGAAGAGCTCGCCAAGATCGGGCGAGTGACGAGCAAGGCCCTGGACGGCGAGACCTGTGAATCGCTCCTGGTCATCGATGCCGTCCTCGGCCTCACCAGCCTGGTTCAGGCGCGAGAGTTCAACCGTGCAGTCCCCATGACGGGGCTTGTGCTGGCCAAGCTGGACAGCAGCGCCAAGGGCGGAGCGGTCATCGCCATCGAGTCTGAGCTCGGCGTCCCGGCCAAGCTGGCCGGGGTGGGGGAGGGCATCGACGACCTGGCACCCTTCGAACCGCAGGCATTCGCGCGCTCCCTCTTCGAGTCCTGATCCATGCCTGTTGCCGACCCTCACTGTCACACCGTCGCATCGGACGGCGTTGTCACGCCGGCGGAGCTCGTCGATGCCGCGGTCAAGGAGCGCGTCGACCTGATCGCCGTGACCGACCACGACACGATGGCCTGTGTCAAGGAGGTGCAGCAGCGCGGCGAAGGTTCTGGATTGATCGTGGTCGCCGGCCAGGAGATCACCACCAAGTGGCCCGCACAGACGCACGTGATGGGATGGTTTCTTGAGAGGCCCGTCAAGAGCGGGATGTCGCTGGAAGACACCGTCGCCGCGATTCACGACCAGGGCGGGCTTGTGATCCTTCCGCACCCCTTCATGCCGGTTTACTTCGGCTCGATCCAACCCGGCATGCTGCGGCGGCTCCTCGACCGTCATCGCGTGGACGGCATCGAGATGATGTTCACCGTTCCGATCGGCGCCCGGCGCAGGCAGCAGCTCGATGATTTCTACGCGCGCAACAGCGAGCGGTTGGGGGCTGCCATCGGGGGCAGCGACTGCCATTTCGGCGTGCATGACATCGGACGGGTGCTGACCGCGTACGAGGGCGATTTCAGGACCGCCGTCCAGCTGCGCGCCACGCGGCCGCAGGCGGGGCGCCGGCGAGGTCGCGTACCGGCCGGCCTGGCGCTCAGACAGCAGTGGAAGGCACTGGTGAACCTACCGCTCAGGCGACTGTTCGGCCAGCTCTAGGAGGACGTCGTGCACCGCCGGAGCGGCGGCCAGGATGTTGCCGGTCTCCACCCAGGTGTCGCCGCCTGACCAATCGGTGACCCGGCCGCCGACCTCGATCACCAATGCCGCACCGGCCACAACGTCCCACGTGTTGAGGCCCAGTTCGAAGAAGCCGTCGAACGTCCCGGCCGCGGTCCAGGCCAGGTCGAGGGCGGCAGCGCCGGCCCGCCTCAAGTCCTCGAAGCGCTGCAGCGCGCCGTCCATCACCGGTCGATAGCGCGGAAGGAGCTTTTTGTTGCGGAAC
>JBGQGS010000024.1:0-19746 GCA_041497555.1 Candidatus Dormibacteraceae bacterium
AACAGGATCTGAGCAGGCTTTAGCCCCTCTCCCTGGCCCTCTCCCCGAGGGGGAGAGGGAATGGAGAAGTCGGCCCGCGAGCGGTTGATGTCGGGTGCCACGACGTCGATGCCGCGAATCCGGCAGTCCACGATCGCGGTCGCCACCCGGTCGGCGCTGCCCTCCATGTGGATCAAAAGCGCCGTCATGTACTCGAGGGGATAGTTGACCTTCAGGTAGGCGGTCTGATAGCTGATCACTCCGTATGCCGCCGAGTGCGCCCGGTTGAAACCGTACTCTGCGAACTTGGCGATGCCGTCGAACAGCGCTTCGGCCGTCGACTTCGAGATGCCGCGCTCGACCGTCCCATCGATGAACTTCGTCCGCAGCTTCGCCATCTTGGCCTTGTCCTTCTTGCCTATCGCCGCACGAAGGATGTCGGCCTCGCTCATCGTGAATCCGGCCAGCTCGCGGGCGGCCATCATCACCTGCTCCTGGTAGATCATCACCCCGTACGTCTCGCGCAGGATCGGCTCCAGGCGTTCGTGCATGTACTCGATCGGTTCGCGACCCTGCTTGCGCGCGACGTAGGCGGGAATGTTGACCATCGGACCCGGCCGGAACAGCGCGATCGCGGCCGAGACGTCGGAGAAGCTCTGCGGCCGCATGTCCATCAGCATCCGACGCATGCCGGCGCCTTCGAGCTGGAACACGCCGTGCGTGTCGCCGTTGGAGATGAGCTCGTAGGTCTTGGCATCGTCGAACGGCACGTGCTCGAGGTCGATCTCGATCCCACGGTGTTCGTGGATCAGGCGGAGGCTCGTGGCAATGATGTCGAGGTTCTGCAGGCCAAGGAAGTCGATCTTCAGCAGGCCGATGTCACCAACCGCCTTCATGTCGTACTGCGTCACCACCGCCTCTTTACCCGGGCCGTACTGAAGCGGCGTGTAGCGCACCAGCGGCTCCGGGGCGATGACGACGCCCGCCGCGTGAGTGCTCACATTGCGAGAGACCCCTTCGAGTGTGCGGGCAACGTCGATCAGGCGCTTCTGTTCCTCGTTCGACTCGTAGGCCTCGCGAAATTCCGCGACCTCCTTGATCGTGTCGTCGAGAGTCTTCGAGCGGCCTTGCCAGACCGGCACGAGCTTGGCCAGTCGATCGGTGTCCCGCAGCGGCACCTCCAGCACGCGGCCGACATCGCGGATTGCAGCCTTCGACGCCATCGTCGTGAACGTGATGATCTGAGCCACGCGGTCGGTGCCGTACTTCTCCGAAACGTAGCGGATGACCTTTTCACGGCCTTCCACCGAAAAGTCGCAGTCGATATCGGGCATCGATACGCGGTCGATGTTGAGGAAGCGTTCGAAGATCAGGCCGTGCTGCAGAGGATCGAGGTTGGTGATGCCGAGGCAGTACGACACCAGGCTGCCCGCCGCGCTGCCGCGGCCGGGGCCGACGACGATGCCCTGCTTCCGCGCGAAGTTATAGAAGTCCCAGACGATCAGGAAGTAGGAGGCGTAGCCGGTCTGGCTGATCACGGAAAGCTCGAGCTCGGCGCGCTCGTGCGCTGGAGCGGCCGGTTCGCCGTACCGCCCCTTGAGGCCATCAAGGACCAGCTTGCGGAGGTACTGATCCGGCGACATCCCATCGGGGACGTCGAACGGCGGCAGCAGCGCGGCGCCCAGCTTCAGCTTGAGGTCAACCTGGTCGGCCACGTCCACGGTGCTGGCCAAGGCGTCGGGTAGGTCCGCGAACGCCGCGAGCATCTCGTCCGGGGTCTTCAGGTAGAACTCCTGCGAGGAGAAGCGCCAGCGGTTCGGGTCGTTGAAACGAGCGCCTGTCTGCAGACAGAGCAGAACGTCATGCGCCTCCGAGTCGTGGCGGTCCACGTAGTGGAGGTCATTGGTCGCGCATAGCCGCAGGCCGAACTCCTTTCCGAAACCGGCCAAAGCCTCGTTGACCTGGACCTGGCGGTCGATTCCGTGGCGCTGCACCTCGAGCAAGAACCGGTCCTTGCCGAAGATGTCGCGGTACGCGGCCACCGATTCGCGTGCCCCGTCGAGGTCCCCGTCCGTAATCCGACTGGCAGCCTCGCCTTGCAGGCAACCCGAGAGCGCGATCAGGCCCTTCGAGTGCTCGGCGAGGATCTCCTTGTCGATGCGGGGCTTGTAGTACATGCCCTCCATCTGGCCGACCGTGCAGAGCTTCATGAGGTTGAGATAGCCCTGGTGGTCCGCGGCCAGAAGGGTCAGGTGGTTGGGATCGCGATCGACCCTTCCCTCGCGCAACAGTCGAGAGCGAGGCGCAACGTAGACCTCGCAGCCGACGATCGGCTTGATGCCGGCGTCCTTACATGCCTTGTAGAAGTGGATCGCGCCATACATGACGCCGTGGTCGGTGAGGCCCAGCGCCGGCATCTCGAGCTCGGCCGCGCGGGCGACCATGGCAGGGATGCGGCTCGCCCCATCGAGCAGCGAGTACTCGGTGTGGTTGTGCAGGTGAATGAACGTCTTGGGGGCGTGCGGCATCGTTTGGGTTGGGTGTGGCGGACCCCGGGACATTCTAGGTCGTTATCAGCACCTGTTCCCCACCCCCTTCCCTACGCTCCCCCCAAAGGGGAGGGACAATGTCAAGGTGCTTCCGTCGCTTGCTCACCTGCCGGCTGAGGCCGAGCATTCAGGAATCCGCGAGATCGGCAACGAAGCGATGCGCACTCCCGGTGCGATACGCCTCGACGTTGGGCAACCGAACTTCCCCACTCCGAAGCACATCAGCGACGCCGGCAAGCGCGCGATCGACGAGAACCAGACCTTCTACACCCACACGCAAGGCCTGATCTCCCTCCGTGAGAAGATCGTGGCCAAACTCGAGCGCGTGAACGGAATCCAAGTCACCCCCGATCGCATCGCGTGCGGACCAGGCGGCGTGGGCGCGATCGCAGCGGTTTTTGGTGCGGTGCTCGAGCGAGGTGACGAGGTGTTGCTTCCCGATCCGGGGTGGCCGAACACACGCCTCATGCTCGCCTGGACCGGAGCTCTCGGGGTCTTCTATCCGTGCTCAGCCGCCGACGGCTTCCAGCCGGACCTGGAGGCACTCGCGCGTCTCATCACGCCACGCACGAAGGTTCTTCTCATCAACAGCCCAAACAACCCGACAGGGGCGGTGTATCCGGTGGCCACCGTAGCGCGGCTGGTCGAGCTCGCGCAGCGCCACAACCTGTGGCTGCTCAGCGACGAGTGCTACGACCAGATCATCCTCGACGGTTCGTGGACCAGCCCCGCCAGCCTTGCGCCCGACGACCCGCGTATCGCGAGCGTCTTCACCTTCTCCAAGTCGTATTCGATGACCGGGTGGCGAATCGGCTACGTCGCAGGATCCGCCGAGCTCATCGACACCGCAACCAAGGTCCTGGAATCCAACTCCTCGTGCGTTTCCACCATCAGCCAGGTCGCCGCAGAGGCGGCGCTGGATGGACCCCAGGACTGCGTGGGCGAGATGGTCGCGGCGTACCGGCACCGCAGGGATGTGGTCGTGGACATCCTGCGCGAGGCTGACATGCTCGCCAGCGAGCCCGCCGGCGCCTTCTACTGCATGGCAGACATCTCGCGAAGCCACCTGCACGGGCGCGACTTCGCGTTCAAGCTCCTGCGCGAGCGGGGCGTCTCGGTGGCCCCGGGGAGCGCCTTCGGAGAGGTGGCCGCCGATGCCGTCCGGATCAGCCTGGCCAGCTCGGACGCCGATCTCCGGGAGGGCGTGGGCAGGCTGGCCGAGTTCGTCCAGGAGCTCGAATAGGGGTTGCAGAAGCCCGGACCGTAACCGTATGCTTCCGGCCGCGTTGAGAGTGTCGTGCTGCTGCTGAGGCCGCTTCTGATCCTGGCGGTCAGGAACCTGGGACCCGGACGGCTTCGCTTAGCCCTCCTGCGCTTCGGTTACGGGCTGAACGCCTTCTAGCCCGACCGTCTCTCGAGCAGCGCCACGCTTTCGATGTGGTAGGTCTGCGGGAACATGTCGACGATCGCCGCTCGCCGGACCCGGTAGCCGCCTCTGACCAGCGCGGTCAGATCGCGCGCGTGAGTCGAGGGCTCGCACGAGACGTAGACCAGTCGATCGACGCCCAGACGAATCAGCTCTGCGATCGCCGCAGGCTCACATCCGGCGCGCGGCGGGTCAAGGATCACGGCCTGGAACTGGCCGAGCCGCACCTGGCGCAGGATGGTTTCCACCTTTCCGGGTAGGTACTCCACCCGAGCTGAGTTGATCCGCGAGTTGAGCCGGCCGAGCTGCACGGCGTGCGGGTTCTCCTCGATCGCCGTCACGCCGGCGGCGTCGCGGGCAACCGCCACGGAGATGGTCCCGATCCCCGAGTACAGGTCGAGCACGTGGTCTGCCGGACCGGCGGCCAGCATGTCAAGCGCCGCCCGGTACAGGACCAGCATCTGCCGGTAGTTGGTCTGCACGAACGTGTCACTTCGAACCCGGAAGCTGAGATCCCAAAAGCTCAGTGTCATTGCGTCGTCCAGCAGGACCTGGTCGGGCAAGAGCTCCGCCACGCGCCGGGCGAACTCGTCACGCGGCCAGAGCGGCTCGCGTCCGCGATGGCGGATCCGCCACAACAAGCCAGGCCCGTTCGGTTCCACCGTGAGGAGCACGTTCTGCAGGGCCTTCAACTCGAGCTCGTCGGCGGCCCGCGCGAACGCCGGCAGCGCCTGCTCGATGCGCAGGTCGTGGATCAGGCACGTCTCGATCGGCAGGACCGCGTGCGAGCGAAGCCGGTGGAACCCGAACCGCCAACTACCCCCGGCGGCGATGGCCTCGAACTCGCCGCGAATCCTATATCGCCACGGGTCGTCCATGCCATGCACTGGCGTGTCCGGCGGAAGGCGAAGCCCGGCGCGCGACCACGCCTCCTCGACGACCTGCCGCTTGAGCTCGAGCTGGTGCGAGTACGCCGCGTGCTGGAGTTGGCATCCACCACATTCGCCGAAGTACGGGCACGGCGCGGTAACGCGGTGCGGTGAGCGTTCGATGACTCGGGTGGCGGCGGCCACGGCGACGCCGCCCTGCCTGCCACGCGGCTCGGCCTCGACGACCTCGCCCGGCAGCGCGTAGTTGACGAGCCAGACCTTGCCATCGTCGCGGGCGACCGCGGCTCCGCCGTGCGCCGGCGCGGTCGGCCGCAGGATCAGCGGCGCCACAATGCCATCGGGTCGCGCGCCGCCTTGAACCCCGCCGCCTCGACCATCTGGGTCGCCAGTTCGAAGCCCTCGGCAACCTTGTCCGGCTGGTGGGCGTCGCTGCCGTACTGAACCGCCTGCCCACCCACCTCTCGCCACCATCGGACCACAGTGATGTCCGGGCAAAGCGTGTGGCCGCGGGTCGTGTTGACCTCCAGCACCCGTCCTGTACGCGCGGCGGCGGCGAGGATGGCGCGAATTTCTGCCTCGTAGTCCTGCTCGCGGTAGGGCGCCTGGCCCTCGACCCAGTAGCGCTTCGGGTAGTCGAGGTGAGCGAGTGTCTCGAACGGCTGCCCGCTGTCCACCATGGCCAGGGTCTCGCGGAAGTACTCCCTCACCGCCCCCGGGAAGTCGATGCCGGAGTGGTGCCGGAACTGGCTGGCGTCGAGCATCGCGCCATCGAGGCGGATGCAATGGATCGAGCCGTGTACCTGGTCGAAAGGGCCGGCGGCCAGCACCTCCGCGGTCTCGCGCGGGAACCAGTGGGGCTCCCCGAGCTCGACGCCGGTGAGGATGCGCAGCCCCTTGAACTTCGCCCGGCAGCGCTCGATCGCTTCGAAGTAGCCGGCGATGTCGACCGAATGCTGGCCCTCATGCACAAGCGCCCAGTCGGCGTGTTCCGTGAAGGCGATGGCTGGCAATCCGACCTCCAGCGCCCGCTCGCAGCTACGCTCCATGTGACCCCGGGGGGCGTCCCACGACCATTCGGTATGGACGTGCAGGTCGGGCGGCAGGGGCACCTGACAAGGCTAGCTGCAAACTCAACCGCCCCACCCGGCACCTCCCCACCCGGCCGTGCCCAGCGGGCGAGGCCGACCTCCCCAGCGAGCGGGCGAGGAAGCCCTGTGGATAGAATGGCCGGCCGTGGGGTACGTGTTGCTTGGGCTTGCCTATGTCGTGGGTGGGGCGCTGGTGGGTGCTGGAATCTACCTGGTGATGAGCGGAAGCTTCCCGGGCTGGTGGAAGGAGCGGGTGCGCTGGCCGTTGGTGCGGGTGACGCCGCCCGCGGCGCACCTCCAGGGCTGGGCGGTGATCGGGCTCGGCGCCTCGGTCCTGGCGATCGGATTCAGCACGATCGCCTCTGAGATCGTGGGCGGAGGCCTGGTCCTGGTCGCCATAGCGACCTACCTGGTCGGGGCGGGACTCTTCGCCTACAGCACCTGGCTGTCTCGGCGGATGGGCCTCTAACCGAGGAGGCGAATCAGCAACTCGCTGGCCACTTTGGGGTTGGCCTGCGGCGATCTCTTTCTGAGCTCGGCCATCAACGACTGCATCGCCTGTTTCTTGCCGGCCCGGTAGTCTTCGACCGCCTGCGGGTTGGCCGCCATCACGGCCTGTACCTCCGCCTGCAGGGCCGACTCGTCGCTCACCTGGGCGAACCCGTGCTCGCGGACGATGTCCGATGGCGAGCGACCGGTCTCGACCGACTCCATGAGCACCTCGCGCCCCTGGTCGCGGGTGATGCTGCCGGAGGTGACGAGCTTGACCAAATCGGCCAGGTGCTCCGGGGTGGGAATCTTCCCGGCCGGAGCGACATCTCCGATGATCCAGTTGGCCGCCGGTTTCGCCTCCGCCCCGGCGGCGGCGGCCGCCTCGAAGAGGTCGGCCAGCTCGCGGTCGGCCGCGATGAGCACCGCGTCGGCCGCCGGTAGGCCGTACTGGGCGACGAGCCGCGCCCGGCGGGCGCCCGGCAGCTCCGGCAGGGCGCGGCGAAGCTCGTCGATCCAGGCGGCGTCGAGCTCCAGGGGGGGCAGGTCGGGCTCGGGGAAATAGCGATAGTCCTCGGCAAACTCCTTGCTCCGCTGGGAGAACGTGCGCTGCTCGGCCTCCGACCAGCCGCGCGTCTCCTGCTCCACCCTGCCGCCCGACTCCAGAACCTCTGTCTGGCGCGCTACCTCATACAGGATGGCTCGGTGCAGGGCGCGGAACGAGTTGATGTTCTTGAGCTCGGTCTTCACGCCGAGCTCGGCCGAGCCGACGCGGCGAATCGAGATGTTGGGCTCGGCCCGCAGCTGGCCTTTCTCCATCTCGGCCTCGGAGGCGCCGATCGTGCGGAGCAGGGTGCGCAGGGCGACCGCGTAGTCGCGCGCCTCGTCGGCCGATCGCAGGTCCGGCTCGCTGACGATTTCCATCAGCGGCACGCCAGCGCGGTTCAGGTCGACGAACGACTCGTGCGCCTTGTGCAGCTTGTCGCCGGCGTGGATCAGCTTGCCCGTGTCCTCCTCCAGGTGGACTCGGCGAATGCGGACCTGGCGGCCGTCGAGCTCGAGGTAACCGTTCACGCTCATCGGCAGGTCGTACTGGCTGATCTGGTAGCCCTTCGGCAGGTCGGGATACATGTAGTTCTTGCGGTCGAACTTGGTGTGGCGCGGGATCTCGCAGTTGAGCGCGAGCGCCGTCTTGAGGCAGGCCTCGACGGCCGCCTTGTTGATCACCGGCAGCACCCCTGGCAGACCCAGGCAGATCTCGCAAACGTTGGAGTTGGGCGCATCGCCGAGCTGACCGATGGCGCAGCCGCAGAACATCTTCGAGCGCGTGCGCGGCTGCACGTGCACCTCCATGCCGATGACAACCTCCCACGGGCTAGCCAACCGGCGCGACCTCCGCCTTCACTCCGCTGGCCTGCTCATACGCCCGCGCCACGCGCAGGGCGACCCCCTCCCGCCACTGAGGAGCGAGCACCTGCAATCCGACCGGCAGCCCTTCGGACATTCCGCAGGGCACGCTGATGCCGGGGAGGCCGGCCAGGTTTCCGCCGAGCGTAAGCACGTCGCACAGGTACATCGACAGGGGGTTCTGCGTGCGCGATCCGAGTGGGAAGGCGACGGTCGGCGACGTCGCGCTGATGATGGCGTCACAGTTCTCGAACGCAGCATCGAAGTCGCGCTTGATCAGCGTCCGCACCTTCTGCGCCTTGAGGTAATACGCGTCGTAGTAGCCACTCGAAAGTGCGTAGGTGCCGAGCATCACGCGCCGCCGGACCTCGGTCCCAAACCCCTTGCGCCGCGTGCGTTGGTAAGCCTCGGTGATGTTCTGCGCGTCCCCGCTTGACATCCCGTACTTGACTCCGTCGAAGCGCGCGAGGTTGGACGAGCACTCGGCCGGGGCGATGATGTAGTACGCGGCGAGCCCGTAGTCGGTGTGAGGCAGCGTGACGTCGACGATCTCAGCGCCGGCGTCGCTGAGCGACTTGACCGCCTTGTCGACTGCTGCCTTCACGCCAGGCTCGATGCCCTCGACGTCGTAGTACTCGCGAGGCACTCCCAGCCGCATACCTTTCACGCCCGCGTCGAGGTCGCGACTCACATCGTTGGGCCGATCGGACGAGGTCGCGTCGAGCGGATCGTGGCCGGCCATCGCCTCGAGCACGATCGCAGCATCCTCGACCGAGCGCGCGAACGGACCGATCTGGTCGAGGCTCGACGCGAATGCGATCAGCCCGTAGCGGCTGACACGACCATACGTAGGCTTCATCCCCACGACGCCCGTCAGCGCGGCAGGCTGGCGAATCGAACCGCCGGTGTCCGTGCCCAGCGCGATCATCGCCTCGCCCGCAGCGACCGCGGCAGCGCTGCCGCCCGAGCTTCCGCCTGGCACGCGGGCGAGATCCCAAGGGTTGTGCGTGGGGTGATAGCCCGAGTTCTCGGTCGAGCTGCCCATCGCGAACTCGTCGCAGTTGGTGACCCCAAGCATTACCGCCCCGGCCGCAAAGAGCCTCGATACGGCCGTTCCGGTATAGGGCGGCCTGAATCCGCTGAGGATCTGCGAGCCGGCGGTCGTCTCCACACCACGCACGCACAGGACGTCCTTCACTGCCATCGGGATCCCGACCAGCGGCGCCGTGTCGCCGCGCCTGATCCGCGCGTCGGCCTCATCCGCCTGCTTCTCCCACAGCTCGGGCGTGAAGCGGAGGAAAGCCCTGACACGACGGTCGATCCGCTCGATGCGCTCCACATGCGCAGCCACCAACTCGCCCGCCGAAATGGATTGCAGCCGCAGCAGGCGCCCGGCCTCTTTGATCGTGAGCTCCGTGAGGTCGCTCATGCCTCTTCCTGTATCGATGGCACTCTAAAGAAGCCGTTCACCGCCGCCGGCGCATTGGCAAGCGCGTCGGCCTGGCTCAGACCTGGGCGCGGCACGTCATCTCTCAAGGTGTTGGCGACCTCGACGACCTGGGCCGTGGGCGGGATCGACTCGGTATTCAGCTGCTGCAGCCGGTCGATGTGCGCGAGGATTCCGCTCAGTTGCTCGGCGTAGAACTCCTCATCGCCAGGCTCGAGGCCGAGGCGAGCAAGCATGGCGACATGGCGGACCTCGTCGCGAGAAAGTGGCACCGCGATAGTGTCCTGCACCCAAGGTCCGCAGCGTATTCGCGGCACCGGCGGCTGGAGCCAAGGAAAGGGTGGCGCTGGGACGAGCGCATCGCGTAGATGCGTGAGTCCGCGGCGCCGGGACCCTTGACGCCGGCTTCAGCGCCAACGGCGCCCGGCCGCCTGGGACGATGAAGACGCAAGGAACTTTCGGGGACACTCGGCCTAGGAAGATCGACGGCTCGAGACGAGCCCGACCAGCGCTGGAATCCCGGCGACCGCGCCCACCACGGCGAGCGTCATGGCAGCCGAAGCGATCGCAGCCACCGTGCGGGCCCATCGTTTCCGCCGGATCAGACCGATCGCGCCGATCACCCCGACCAGGGCCGAGGCAACCGAATAGAAAGACCAGGTGACGAGAACCAGCCGCGGGCGCCCCACGGCGGACGGCTCTGAGAGAAACCCGGTGAGGAACCACGCCCAGGCGAGCAAGACCGCCGCTCCGAACAGGAGTACCGCCCACGTCCACTGTGGCGTCTTGGCCGGAGAACGCGTCGTTCGGTCCTCGGTCGCCTGCACCGGTTTCACTTTGGCACGAGGGCAAGGAACTGCTCCTCGTCCAGGATCGCGACCTTGAGCTTCTGCGCCTTCTCGAGCTTCGAGCCGGCGCCCGGCCCGGCTACGACGTAGTTCGTCTTCGCGCTCACGTTCGAGGTGGCCTTCCCGCCGAGCTTCCGAACCACTGCTTCGGCGTCGGGCCGGCTCATCGTCTCGAGGGTCCCCGTGAAGACGAACGTCTTGCCGGTCAGCGGGCCTTCACCTGGCGCCTCGACCGCCTGCGGCTCAACACCCACGGCGAGCAGCTTGCCGACGAGCTCGCCGCCATGACCCTGGAAGTACTTGTGCACCTCGCGCGCCATGTTCGGGCCTATGCCCTCGACCCGCTGCAGCTGTTCCTCGGTCGCAGCGCGCAGCTTCTCGATGGTGCCGAAATCGGCGGCGAGCAGGTCTGCAGTCGCCTCGCCTACCTGCGGGACGCCGAGCGCATACAGGAACCTCCCCAGCTGCGGCCAGCGGCTCTCGGCAACGCGGTCGAGCAGGTTCTGAGCGGACTTCTCGGCGAAGCCGTCGAGCTGCACGACCTGGTCCTTGGTGAGCCGATAGAGGTCGCTCGGATCCTCAACCCATCCGCGTTCGATGACCTGGCCGAGCGTCGCGTAGCCGAGACCCTCGACGTTCAGGGCGCCGCGGCTCGCGAAATGGCGCAGCCGCTCCAGGCGCTGGGCGTCGCAGAACGGGTTGATGCAGCGGTGCGCGATGTACGGCTCCTCGCGCACCACCTCTCCGCCGCACACGGGGCATTTCGCCGGCATCTTCCAACCCGGCTTCGGCTCCTTGACACTCACGATCTCGGGGATGACGTCACCGGCACGATGGATGACCACGCGAGCGCCGACGTACACACCCTTCTCGTTCACCTGCGCTTCGTTGTGCATGGTGATATTTCGGATGGTCACACCGCCGACCACCACGGGCTTGACATGCGCGACCGGCGTGAGCACTCCCGTGCGGCCGACGTAGCACGCGATTTCCTCGACTTCAGTCTCGGCCTCTTCGGGCGCGTACTTGAAGGCGACCGCCCAGCGGGGCGAGCGCGCGACGAAGCCGAGCTCGAGCTGCTGGGCGAAACCGTCGACCTTGATGACCATGCCATCGATCTCGTGTTCGAGCTCGTGGCGCCGCCGCTGCCACTCGGCGTGATACTCGATCACCTCTTCGATCGAGTTGAGCCGGCGTCTGTGCTTGTTGACGCGGAAGCCCATCTTCTCCAGCGCACGGAGCACCTCCCACTGCGATCGGCATGGGCCACCCGGATCCAGGGTGTACATGAAGGTCTGAAGATCGCGGCTCGCGGTGACGTTAGGGTCGATCTGGCGGACACTGCCAGCCGCGGTGTTGCGTGGGTTGACGTAGCGCGGCCGGCCGGAGGCTTCCACCTCGCGGTTGAGTTTTTCAAACGCTGCGATCGGGAAGTAGACCTCGCCCCTCACCTCAAAGACGTCAGGCAGACCCTTCAGCGGGGTGATCGTAAGCGGCACGCTGCGGATCGTGCGAACATTGGCGGTGACGTCTTCGCCGACGGTCCCATCGCCCCGCGTCGCGGCGCGCTGCAGCCGGCCCTTGGCGTAGGTGAGATTGATCGCGAGGCCGTCGATCTTCAGCTCGGCGCAGTAGGTGAACTTGTCGCCGATCGCCGCACGCACCCGCTTGTCGAAGGCGCGGATCTCAGCCTCGTCGAATGCGTTCTGGAGGCTGAGCATCGGGGAGCGGTGCCGCACCTTGGCGAATTGGTCGGAAGCTTCGCCGCCGACACGCTGGGTCGGCGAGTCGGCCGCCACGAGGTCAGGCCGCTCCTCCTCGATCCGGCGCAGTTCGAGGAACAGCGCGTCGTACTCGGCGTCAGAGACCTCCGGCTGGTCGAGCACGAAATAGGCGTGCTCGTAGCGCCGGATCAGGTTGCGCAACTCGGCGACCCTGACCGCCGGGTCGGTGGCCTTCTTTCGCTTGGTCATTTCGTCAACGGCGCGAGCATGCCGCTGAGGATCTTGAGGCCGACCTTGTCGAACTTGATGACGAGCTCCTCGTCGGTACGCGTGAGCGTGCTCTTGACCACCGTGCCGGCGCCGAACGCCGGGTGCTTGACGCGGTCACCGCTCGTGAACCGCTGCACGGGAGGCGCTGCGGGAGCGGCTTGCACCTGCCGTTCCTGGAATCGCTCCTTGTAGCCCTGGCGCGGCGGCGCCACCGGTGCGCTACCCCGCGGCGCCGCGAGCATTGACTGAGGAATTTCGGTCAGGAACCGGCTCGGGAAGGCCGGCTGAGAGCGGCCGTAGAGGTGGCGGCGAAAGGCGCAACTCAGGTACAGCCGGTCTTTCGCTCGCGTCATCCCGACGTAGCAGAGACGCCGCTCCTCTGCCATCTCCGTCGCCGCGCCGACCGCGGACGGGTTCTCTTCACGCTCGTCCAGCGCACGCTGATGGGGCAAGAGCCCTTCTTCAATGCCCACCATGAAGACGACCGGGAACTCGAGCCCCTTGACCATGTGCAGCGTGATCAGGGTCACGCCCTCGCCGTTCTCGTCGTAGGCGTCAACGTCCGACACGAGCGCGATTTCAGCCAGGAAATCCTCCAGGCCCTGCGCCGGCTCGCGGTCGTCGAAGCTTTCGGCCAGGCCGCGCAGCTCGTTGAGGTTCTCCATGCGGGCCTCGCCCTGCGGAGTCCCGTCGAGATAATGCTGGCGCAGGCCCATGATCTCGATCACGTGGTCGAGCAGCTCGCTCGGCCGCAGGACTCCCATCACCGAGCGGATCGATTCGATCTGTGTGCGGAATTTCTGCAGCGGCACGATGGCCGGCCGAGGCACGCCGGGAATGCGCCCTGCGTCTTCGAGAAGCGAGAGGATGTCCGTGTCTCTTTCGCGTGCGAAGGCATTCAGCGCGTCGATGGTGACGTTGCCGATTTTTCGCGCGGGGACGGATACGATTCGCGAAAAGCTGAGGGAGTCTTTGGGGTTGGAACAGAAGCGGAGGTACGCGACCACGTCCTTGACCTCACGTCGCTCCCAGAACCGAATTCCGCCCACCAGCCGGTACGGGATGCGGCGGCGTGCGAGCACGTCCTCGAATGATCGGGACTGCGCGTTGGTGCGGTAAAGGACGGCGAAGTCCGAGTAGCCGCGGCTCTCGGTACGGCGCAGGCGCTCGATCTCGTCAGCGACGAACTCGGCCTCCTCGATCTCGTTGTACGCCTGCGTCGCCATCACCTTCTCGCCGCCTGCGCGCTCAGTCCAGAGTCGCTTCTCGGCACGCTCCGGGTTGCTGCGAATCACGCTGTACGCAGCGTCCAGGATGGCCTGGCTCGAGCGATAGTTTTGCTCTAGGCGCACCACGTGCGCGTCCGGATAATCCTTTCGGAAGTCCAGGATGTTGCGGATGTCCGCGCCGCGGAAGCGGTAGAT
Organism: Candidatus Dormibacteraceae bacterium; assembly: GCA_041497555.1. Lineage (GTDB taxonomy): Bacteria > Chloroflexota > Dormibacteria > Dormibacterales > Dormibacteraceae > Palsa-870. Next base: position 13,542 of record JBGQGS010000024.1, read on the forward strand.
CGATTGGTCGTCATCTCCAACGACGACGACGTTCCGGTGCTCCAGGGCGAGCTGGTTCACGAGCACGTACTGCGCCCGGTTGGTGTCCTGGTACTCGTCGACCAGCACGTGCCGGAAGCGGTCGCGCCACTTGTCCAGCGCTTCGGCGTCGGTGTTGAAGAGCTCGACCAGCTTCATGATCAGGTCGTCGAAATCGAGGCCGCCGGATCGGCGCAGGACCTCCTGGTACGACTCGTAGACACGGCGAACGATCTCATCGGCGTAGCTGCGGTTGGGATACTCATTTGGTCCCTTGAGCTCGTTCTTCGCCTGCGAGATTGCGTGGCTGAGGGCACCCACCGGATAGCGCTTCGGATCGAGCCTGAGCTCGTCGAGGACGCGCTTGAGCGCCGCGCGAGTGTCGTCCTCGTCGAAAATGACGAAGCTCGGCACGATTCCGATCCGCTGCGCCTCGCGCCGCAGGATCTTGACCGCGGTCGAGTGGAAGGTGCCGACCCACATCTTCTGAGCGGCCTCTCCGACAAGGTGCTCGACGCGGCCGCGCATCTCTTTAGCCGCCTTGTTGGTGAACGTCACCGCAAGCAGCCGGTCGGGCCACACCCGATGCGTCGCGATCAGGTACGCGATGCGCGCCGTGAGTACGCGAGTCTTGCCGCTGCCCGCTCCGGCGAAGATCAGAAGCGGCCCCTCGCCATGCGTCACGGCCTCCTGCTGAGGCGGATTCAGGCGCGCCAGCAGAGTGTCGACTGCGGGCGTGGGAGATCCATCGGCGGACATTGGGAATCGAGTTTACCGGTGACCGGATTTCCGCTACTCGTTCGTTAAACTGCTCGTGCCCTTGGCTCCCGAAGTCGATCTCGGCATGCGCGATCACCTCCTTTACGAGCTCGCGCGCGATCTCAGCTCCTCCCTGGAGCTGGAAATCGTGCTGGGCAAGGTGATGGACCGCGTCATCACCCTGATGAAGGCGGCGCGCGGCTTCATCGTGCTGGTCGATCCCGTATCCGGCACCATGTCGGTGAAGATGTCCGGCGGCGAGGCGGACCCGGAGAAGACTCGCCTTTTCCTCGGCTCGAAGACGGTCATCGAACAGGTGGTCCAGACCGGCCAGGCCGTCGTCTCGACCGACGCCAGCCTCGACGATCGGTTCAAGGGCCAGCAGTCGGTGATCCTACAAAACCTGCGTTCGATCATCGCAGTGCCACTGGTCACCAAGGGCAAGGTGATCGGCGCCGTGTACGTCGACAACCCGTTCCAGGCCGCGATATTCGAAGAGAAGGACAAGGAGTTCCTGCAGGCCATCTCGGATTTGGCCGCGATCGCCATCGACAACGCGCGCCAGTACGAGCACTCAGAGTTCCTCCGCCGGCTGTTCGAGCTGCACGTCAACAAGCAGGTCACCGACTACGTGCTCGCGCGCTCCGACCCGAACACCCCGTTCCTGCTCGGCGAGCGGCGGCAAGTCACGATGCTCAACTCCGACATCGCAGGCTTCTCGGCGCTGTCGCAAACCATGGAGGCGGAGGAACTGGTCGACTTCCTCAACGACTACTTCGCCCGCATGATCGACGTCGTCCTGGCGCACGGCGGCAACATCGACAAGTTCCAGGGCGACGGGATGCTCGTGGTCTTCGGTGCGCCCAACCCGATGGAGGATCACGCAGCCCAGGCGCTGAAGGCCGCGCGGGGAATGGTCAAGGAGATCGACCGCCTCAACCGTGAGCTAATCGGCGACGGTAGGCCTGCGATCTCGGTTGGTATCGGCCTCGACACTGGCCAGGTGGTGGCAGGGCACGTCGGCTCGAAGCGCCGCCTGGAGTTCACGCTGATCGGCGTCCCCGTGAACAACAGCGCTTACCTGTCGAAGGTGCGGCCGGCCATGGTGCTGATGTCCGAGACGACGCGCGACTTGCTCCCGGCCGGCTTCGAGGTGACGGACCACGAGCCCATGCTTCTGAAAGGCGCCAACCAGCCGCAGCCGATCTACCGGTTGGAGGTCACGGTTACGGCGGAGACGTAGCCGGACATAAAGAGACCCGGTCCCTCGCTGGGGCCGGGCCCGCTGGTGTGTGTTGTTAGACGGTAGCCGGGACGGGGACGAGGCCGAGCTGGGTCATCTGGTCGAGCATGTCGAAGTAGATCCGAGCCTCAGCAATTTTTCCGTTCTCGATCCGAAGGATCTGGACGCCCTTGCCCACCAATTTCTTGTGGGTCGGCTGGACGGTACCGGCTGGGCCCTCGAGGGGACCGGTGTGGGTGCCTTCCATGATGATTTCCTGGACGATCCAGGGGGCGCTGACGATCTCATTGCGGACGGTCATCTTTGCGTTCGGGAACGCCTTGAGCCAGCGCGTCGCGTAAGCGGTGGCGTCGTGTGCGTTGGTCGCCTTGAAGCCCGGCGCGTCGAACTTGATGTCCGCTGCGTGGAGCGCAAGCAGCGCCCTCTCGTCATGGGCGTTGTAGGCGCTTACGAAATGGGCAGCCGTGTCTTTGACTTCGGTCATTGCGTGTTCTCCTCCTAGGAGTAACCGCGAAGCGGAGGGCCAAGAGGCTACTGCCATCAGTTGGCCGGCAACCGGGAGAGCCGCAACGGCTCCCACCTCGGTCCAGGAACTGTCGTCACTATAGCAGAAATGGTTGCGCCGGCGTGCTAATATTTCGAGATCGAACGCCCTCGCCTACTATCCGTTGCCGACGCCGCGGCCGAACTCAACGCGTCGGAGGCCTACGTGCGCCGCTTGCTGGCCAGGCGGCGACTGTTTGGAACCAAGATTGGTCCGGTCTGGGCTATCTATCCGGACGATGTGGATGCTTTCAAGCGCCTGCGCCGCCCGCCGGGTCGTCCCCGCAAGCTTGAGACAAGTACATCGGACGGCGTGGCGGCCGCTGAGATAGCCGGCGAACGCTTTCACGCCGGGACGAATCGACTGCTCCGCAAGAAACGCCGCGGTCGCGGCTAATTCAGACCCCGATACCCCCGGCGAATTTGCCTCAGCCCTGACAGACCCAGCGCCCCGAACCGTATCGGTTGTAGAGCCAGGCCGCTGCCTGGGCGTTCGCGACCGGGTCGAATGGCGACTGGCTGGCCCACGGCGTGCCCCCCCACGTGCTGGGCAGGAACTGGAACAGCCCGGACGCGCCGCTGTCCGAGTTCACGGAGTTTGGGTGATACCGGGACTCACAGTAGGCGACGTTGATCGCCCATTGGACTGCGGCCGACCCCAGGGGGCTGAAGGCGTCGCTGATGATCTTTGCGATGTAGGGCGGCGGTGGCGGGTGGTTGCTTCGGGCGGCTACCCTGGCCGCTTCGGCCTGGGCCGCGGCGAGAGCGTCCTGCTGCGCCTGATAGTCCGCCAGCCCCTGCTTCAGCTCGGCCGACCACGCCTTGACCTGGGCAATCTGGGCCGCTTGGACGCGCTGGTTGCGGGCCTGCTGGACACCGGAAAGCCTGTCGTAAGCGCTCAGCTGGGTGACCGCGACCATGTTGGTGTCTACCGCCGGCGGCGCGAGCCGCGGCAGGATCACGGTTGCCAGGATCACCGACCAGACCACGACCGCCCGAAACAGCGGCAGCAAATCCTCTCGCTCCTCCTTGGAGTCGCCCTACCCCTGGGGCGCTGTTCAGGCCTGAGCTCGGAGCGAAGACGTCTGGAAGACCGCTCAGGACCGGGCAAAAGGGCACCTTACCAAAATGGCGGCGACTTTGCGTAGCCTTACGGCCCCTAGAAAAGGTTGGTCAGCTTCCGGCGGAAGAGCTTGCGGCCTGAGGGCTCGGTATAAGCCGGAAGCAGCTTCTTGACCGCCTGGAAGCCGGCCTCCGTCAGAGATAGGGGGTCATGGTCCGCGGGCACCAGGGGGTGGCCGATGACCACCCGGATCCGCTTGCGAAACCACAGGTCCTTGGTCCCCGACAGAGCGACCGGGACCACCGGCACACCCGCCTTGATCGCAAAGTGGGCGAAACCCTTCTTGAACGGCATCAGCTCGCCCTCCCTGGGCCCGTAGTTGGCCTCCGGAAAGATGGCGACCGCGCCCCCAACCTCCAGGCAGCGGTCGACGTGCTCGAAAAGCGCGCGGTCACTGTGACGCTCCCGGACGACCGGCACGTAGCCGCCGGTGGTGCGGATCAGCCACCACTGGAACTTGCGCGTCACCAGGATGGTCGGGTTGGCCAGGAAGTGCAGGCGCGGCTCGGTCGGGAAAAGCAAGAGGACGGCGAACTCGTCCAGCCAGTTGAGGTGGTTGCCGATGACGATGTAGTTGCCGGACCGCGGTATGTTCTCGCGCCCTTCCACGTCGAACCGAAAGCACAGCCGGACCAGAGGAACTGCGACCAGGCGGAGAGCCCGATACTGGAGGTTGGCCCGCCGGCTGACCGGCAGCAGGTCGGCGGGAGGCAAGGCGGTGCTGGCCATCGCTCCCTGAGAACTCTAACTGAGGGCTCCGCCCCCCTCGCCACTCCCACCCAGAAGGGGAGGGCTCAAGGTAAAGACCTGACTCAGGCCCCGAGAGGCCACCAGTCTAGGAAGCGGTTGTAGGTGCCGAGCGCGGCCTGCACGGCGTGGACCGCGTTGCGAAGGGTCGTCGAGTCAGGGCCCGAGATGCGGCCTGCGTTGACGTCCGCCTGGAGCTCGTTGAGGAAGGCGTTGAGCTGGTTGTTCATGGCAGTTGTATCGCCGCGGGTCGCCGAGGCGCTGGCGGCGTTGAGCTTGGCGATCAAGCTGTTCCTTTGCCCTGCGTTCAGCGTGCCGATGTTCTGGACGTACCCGGCCATCTTGCTCAATGCCACCTGGGTGGTCTGGATGGTGACGTTGGCCGTCGCCTGGCCGATGCCGCCGTCGTCGTCGGTGACCTTAAGCGTGACCGGGTAGGTGCCGGCGACACCGTACGAGTGCGCGGCCGACAGTACGGCAGAACCGCCGGGCCCATAGCTCGTCGTGCTGGTCGCGCCGTCCCCGAAGTTCCAGGTGGCGGTGTGCGAGTCGAGCCTTCCAGGGTCAGAGAAGCTGCTGCCGAAGCTGATTGATTCGTGCGCGGTAACAACCAGAGGCGCCGACTGGGTGATGCTCGAGACCGACGGTGAGACGTTCGCTCCCGCGATAGTCACGGACGCGAGTCCGGTCATGCCGCCATCGTCCTTAGCCTGGAGCGTGGCGACGAAGGTGCCCTCATCATCCGGTGTGAAGCTGAAAGCGGCGCCGTTTCCGCTGCCGAAGGAGGTCCCGTTCTTGGTCACGGTCCAGCTGTAGGTGAAGGGTGCGGCGTTGTCTTCAGCCGACGGGCTGGAGGCCGAGCCGTTCAGCGTGACCATGGTCCCCTCCGGGCTCGAGGCCGGCGTGCTCGAACTGAAGGCTGCAGCGGACAGCCCCACAGCAGCCGACGAGATGGAAGCTGTCGGCGCCATACCCGTGACCGTGATCGTGAAGATGGCTGTAGCGCTGAGTGCGTTGCCGTCGTCGGCCGTGATGGTGATCGTCTGACCCGGGGCCTCGTCAGAAGCCGGCTGAGTCCACGACCAAGTGCCGCTGCTGTTGCCGGTCTTGGACACCGTGCCGGCGGACGCCCTGATGCCGACAATGTCGCCGTCAGGGTCCGAGAAAGTGCCTGTATTGGCAGGTGCGGTCCCTTCGTTGACGGTGACGGTCGAGTTGTCGGCGGCCACGCTGGGCGCGTGGTTGACGTTCCCGACGACCACCCACGTCGTGAAGGCGAAGTCGAGGCCGTACTGGGCGCCAGTCAACCAGGCGCAGCCCAGGCAGCCCACATATAGCTGGCCGTCCGGGTAGTTCTCGAAGCCCCCGCTGTCATACCACTTGAGCTTGGCAGAGGAGGTGACCTTGACCACGATCGCGTACTGCTTGCCGGCTGTGACCGGAACGGCCGGATCGAAGATGAAGGGGTTGAACTGCTGGCAGCACGTCACCGTGCCCAGAAATGAGGTCGTGCCCAGGACCGTGCCGCTCGGGCCGGCCTCGGTGGCCGACTGGATCTGGACCGTCAGCCTCACGATGCCGTTGAACGTGAGCGTGTCCGAGGCCAACTGGACCCGGTCCAACTGGCCGGTCATCCTTGCGGTGAACGTTTGGGCCATCTGAGGCGCAGGCTGGAAGCTGGTAGTGGCGAATTGAAACTGGTCCAGCGAGTCGGCCGCAGCCTGGGCAGGCAGGCTGAGTGACAGGGACAGCCCTGCCGCCAGGGCGAGCGC
>JBGQGS010000025.1:0-18338 GCA_041497555.1 Candidatus Dormibacteraceae bacterium
AAGAAGACGGGGCCGATGTGGAAGGACGCGTGCCAGAGGTAGAACGACCCGGCTTCGAACGCGAGCACGACGAACCCGTAGAGGATTCCCGCACGCACCCAGCCGATGTTGCCCGCGGGGTTGACCGCCGCGGCCATCAGGCCGATGCCGAGCACTGCACCGGCAGCAGAAGCGTGGGTGCCGACCTCCTGGTCGAGCGGCAGGAGCGAGGTCCCGACGAGGGAAACGGCCGCGCCGCCGACCAGCGCCATGCCCATCAGCAGCATCCCGACGGTCAGCAACAGCCGTCTCACGACGCGACTGTATACGGCGGGGGCCAGGGAGCGCGCAGGACTAGACTCCGATTGATGACCAACGACGTCCACATCACACCTGAGGGGCTGGAGGCGGTAAGGAAGGAGCTCCACGACATGACCACGATCCGCCGGCCCGCGATCGTGGCGAAGATCAAAGCAGCCCGAGAGTTCGGTGACCTCTCGGAGAACTTCGAGTACCACGCAGCCAAGAACGAGCAGGGAATGATGGAGGCGAGGATCAATGAGCTCGAGGCGATCGTCAAGAACCACGTCCTGATCCAGACCAAGCCCAAGACAGGGGTGGTCGACATGGGCAGCACGGTTCGCTTCAGCGAGGACGGCGCGGGCGAGGAAACTTATCGGATTGTCGGGCCGGCCGAAGCGGATCCCAAGGCGGGCCGGGTCAGCTACGAGTCCGCGCTGGGCAAGGCGTTGATCGGGCACCGCGTCGGTGAAGAGGTCGAGATCAAGACGCCGAACGGCTCGTACAGCGTGCGAATCATCGGCATTGACTAGCGCCACCACTACGACGCCTCTTGCGGACCTCCGTGCCTGGATGGCGCGGCACAACCTCGACGTCGCGTATATCACCAAGCCCGTGTCCATCGCATATCTCACGGGCTTTCATGCCGAACCGTTCGAGCGCCTGATGGCGCTCGTAGTTCGGCCGGATCGCGCCACTCTAATCGTGCCCGCGCTGGAGCACGAGAAAGCCAGCCGCCACGCCGACCATGCCGAAATCGTTTCGTGGCGTGACGGTGAGGACGGGTACGTTCTGGTGCGCGCCGCTCTCGAGGGCTGCGCCGAGGTCGGCGTCGAGAAGGAGCACCTGACCCTTCAAGCCGCGGAGATGCTGATCGCGCGTACCGCCGCGCGCGAGATGGTTGACGCGAGCCCCGAGATCAGACGGCTGAGGCGGATCAAGAACCAGGCGGAGCTCGAGAAGCTCGCGCGTGCGGCATCCATCACCGATGCCGTCGCCGACGAGGTCATCGCCAGGCTCCGCCCCGGGCAGACTGAGCTGGAGATCTCCGTCATGATCGGCGCCGCCATCGGCGACCAGGGCGGAACGCTCGCATTTGAGAGTCTTGTTCAGTCCGGTCCTAATTCGGCGCTACCCCACATGCGCCCGACCAGCCGCAAGCTGATCGACGGAGATTTCGTACTGCTTGATTTTGGCGCGGCGTTCGACGGCTACCGCGCGGACACCACGCGCATGGCCGTGGTCGGCCAGCCGAGCGACCGGCACAAGGAAATCCACGGCCTGGTGCTCGCGGCGCACGACGCCGCGATCGCAGCAGTGCGCGCAGGCACCACGACTGGCGAGGTCGACAGCGCGGCTCGACAGGTGATCGACGCCGCTGGAATGGGCGATCGCTTCTTCCATCGCGTCGGCCACGGCCTCGGCCTCGAGGCGCACGAGGACCCGAGCCTCGACCCGGGCTCAGCCACTGTGCTCGAAGCCGGCATGGTGTTCACGATCGAGCCTGGGATTTACATCCCCGGTTGGGGTGGGGTTCGTATCGAGGACGACCTGGTGGTCGAGCGCGCGGGTTGCCGCGTGCTCACCAAAGCAGACCGCTCGCTCCGCATCATCCCCGCCGCCGACGGGCGCGCGCTGGGTGCTCCGTAGACCAGATGCTCGGACCCGGTATGCGCCGGACCACGCAGCGCACCATGGTCTACAACGCCATCGTCAGCCTTGGCGGCCATTGCACCGCTGACGAGATCGCCACCGAGCTTCACAAGAGCAGGCCCGGCTTTCCTCGCAGCACCGTCTACCGAGCGCTGGACGCTCTGACGGCTTCGGGCTCGGTCTATGCAGCTCACCTCGGCGAAGGCGCCACCTACTACGAGCTCGCCAGCGGTGATCACCACCATGCGGTCTGCCAGGTTTGCGGTGGTGTGCTGCACATCCAGGAAGAGCTGGTCAGCGAACTGGAGGCTCACCTCGAGGAGGGTCACCACTTCAAACCGCTGCGGACGGAGGTGCTGGTCGTCGGGGTGTGCGACTCCTGCTCTCGCACGCCGGGCCATAGGGCGGCGCGCCGTCGCACGATCGACCCACATTTCCACTTCAACTGATTTGCGGGTTTAAGCCCCTCACCCCAGCTCTCTCCCCGAGGGGGAGCAATCAGTAAGTCCCATCCTGCTCGCCGCTTGCGAGCAGGGGATAATCGTTCCGACGCGACCGCTTCGATTCACCAGAGGGGCAACATGGAATCCAAGATCATCGGCACGGTGATGCCTGTCCTCGAGCTGAACATGCAGCCCAACGAGAAGGTCTTCGCCGAGTCCGGCCAGCTTTCCTGGATGTCGATGGCCCTGCAGATGCAGACATCGACCTCTGCCGGCGGCCAGCAGGGCGGATTCATGGGCGCGCTCGGCCGGGCGATGGCCGGCGGCACCCTCTTCATGACCGAGTACACGGCGGTGGGCGGGCCAGGTCTGCTCGCGTTTGCCGCCAAGCTGCCCGGCCAGATCCTGCCAATGGAGATCGCTCCCGGCCAGGGCTACATGGTCCATCGCCACGGCTTCATGTGCGCGACCATCGGCGTGCAGTTTTCGATCGGTTTTCAGCAACGCCTGGGGGCGGGGGTGTTCGGTGGCACTGGGTTTCGCATGCAGCGGCTCCAGGGCCAGGGCCAGGCGTGGGTAGAGCTGCACGGAGAGGTCGTCGTGTACGACCTGCAGGCCGGCAACACGATGCGCGTCCACCCGGGCCACGTCGGCATGTACCAGGAGTCGGTCGGCTTCAACATCGTTACCGTCCCCGGCATCCAGAACGCGTTCTTCGGTGGCTCAGGCCTCTTCCTGGCCACGCTCACCGGTCCGGGCCGGGTGTGGCTGCAGTCGATGACGATGCAGCACCTCGCCCACGCGATCCAGGAGTACTTGCCGAAAGCTGGCTAGGGTTCCGACGACGTCAATCGGTTAGTTCAAGGAGGTCTGGAGATGACCAAATATATGATCGAGGCTGCGTACTCGCAAGAGGGTCTCAAGGGTGTCGTGAAGGATGGCGGTACAGGCCGGCGCACCGCCGTCGAGGCAGCGATCAAGGCGCTGGGCGGCCGGCTCGAAGCCCTGTATTTCGCTTTTGGTGAGAGCGACGTGTACGGCATCGCCGACGTGCCTGACAACGTGACCGCGGCAGCCTTCGCGCTGGCCGTGGGAACCACGGGTGCGCTCAGCCACCTCAAGACGATCGTGCTGTTGACACCGGAAGAGATCGACCAGGCGGCCAAGAAAGCCGCCGGAGCTTCGTACCGGCCGCCCGGCCACTAACTCAGCCACAAATGCCAGGGCGCTGGTTGACCTTTGACTGCTTCGGCACCCTGATCGACTGGCGCCACGGCATCCGGACCACCGGGGAGCTGCTTTTCCCGGGCCACGGTCCGGCATTCCTCAATGCGTACATCGCGATCGAAGCGGAGGTTGAAAGCGAAGGGTCCTTTCGGCGCTACCGGGCGATCCTCACCGAGACCACGCGACGGGCCGCACGTTACCTCTCACTCGACCTTAAACCGGACGACGCGACGGCGCTGGTCTCCACCATTCCCTACTGGCCGCCTTTCGCCGATGTCGGCCCCGCGCTGGGAGAGTTGAGAAAGGAGGGCTGGAAGTTTGCCCTGCTGACCAACTGCGATCGCGACATCGTCGCGCTCACCCAGCGCCGCCTACCCGTACCGTTCGATGCGGTCGTCACGTCCGAGGATGTGTCCGCATACAAGCCGAACCCGGCGCACTTCCGCCTCTTCCAGTCCACGTTCGGCGCCTCGGCCGATGCCTGGATCCACGTGGCGCAGAGCTACTACCACGACATCAGGCCGACGAGCGAGCTTGGCATCACGCGGATCTGGGTCAACAGGCAGGGGGAGAAGGACGATCCGTCGCTGGCCGATTCTGTCGTCGGGGGTCTGGCCGAGCTGACGTCCGCCGTCGAGCGGCTGGCTACACGCGCTTGAAGTCGGCCAGGTCGACCGCCGCTCGGTAGACGCGCCGCGCCGGTCCAGATTGGACCAGGTGCCCCGAACCCTCTCGCCGGATCTCCAGGTTGCCGCCGGGCATCTGGATCGTGACCTGGTCGTCCACCAGCCCCGCGCGCATGCAGGCCGCGGCCACCGCGCTGGCGCTCGTCCCGGAGGCGAGGGTGTAACCGGCGCCGCGCTCCCAGATCTCGACGCGGACGTGCGCTCGATCCATGACCTCGAACAGCTGGACGTTGGTGCGCTCCGGGAACGCGGGGTGGCGTTCCAGGTGCGGGCCCAGCTCCAGGCAGCGCTCTTTGGTCACCGGCTCGCCGAACACGACGCAATGCGGATTGCCGACCGAGACCAGCATCGCCTCGACCGAGCCGGCCGGCGTGTCCAGCCGAACCCGGCCTGGCTCCCCGTCGAAGTTGGCAGGTAGGTGGGCCGCGCGAAACGATGGGCGTCCTATGTCCAGCTCGCACACGATCTCGGCACCATCCCGGGCCAGGACCCGAACGGGGTTCGGGCCGCCGGCGGTCCGGAGGTCAAAGCGGTCGCCCGCCCCGTGCTGAAGGACGGCGTGGGCGGCCGCGATGCGCAACCCATTCCCGCTTTTCTGGGCTTCCGAGCGGTCGGGATTGAAGACCCGCACGGTCATCGCCTGCGGATCGAAGGCGAGCAGGCCGTCGGAGCCGAGGCCTCGGTGGCGGTCGCAGAGGACGGGCAGCAGCTCGACGACATCATCGAGAGGGCCGGGGAGGTCCAGGACAAAGTAGTCGTTCCCGAGGGCCTGGTACTTAATGAGATCGATTCGCACTAGCGCTTCATCATCGGGGAATCATGGTCGCGCATCATCAGTTGTAATAAAATGTCGTGACCATGCGGAGCATCAGCTGGCCTGCCCAGCGCCTGGTTCACATCCCGGCCTGCTTCTGTAGCTAACCCGGCCGTCTGCTCGCGCCCGGAGGGCGCGCCCATTCGACCGTTTCTCGTTTCTCGGCAATCCGATTGTCATTGGCATTCTTGGGAGATTTGGAATTGAGCTCATCGACAACCACCAGGGCGCTGGTCACCACCGACTGGATCGCGGAACACGGAAAGGACAAGGGACTTCGCATTGTCGAAGTCGACGTGGACCCCTCCGCCTACGACAAGGGGCACCTCGATGGCGCGGTCGGGTGGAACTGGAGAAAGGATCTCCAGGACCAGCTCAACCGCGACATCGCGAGCAAGGAGGCCCTCGCCAACCTGCTCGGCAGCAGCGGCATCACGCCCGACACCACGATCGTGCTCTACGGTGACAACAACAACTGGTTCGCTGCCTACGCCTACTGGGCGCTGAAGTACTACGGGCACGACAAGATCCAGCTGATCGACGGCGGCCGCGTCAAGTGGGAGAAGGAGGGGCGCCAATACAGCGCGGACGTCCCGAGCTACCCCCAGACGGACTATCGGTTCCATGGTTCTCCGAAGGAGGACATCCGCGCCTACCGCGACCACGTGCAGTCCAAGCTCGGCAAAGCCGGTCTCGTCGACGTGCGCTCGCCCAAGGAGTACTCGGGCGAGCTGCTCGCGCCGGAGAATCTGCCGCAGGAAGGCGCGCAGCGCGGTGGGCACATCCCGACCGCCGTCAGCATCCCTTGGGGCACTGCGGTCAACACCGAGGACGGCAGCTTCAAGAGCGTTGAGGACCTGAAGGAGATCTACGGCGGCAAGGGCATCACGTCCAACAAAGAGGTGATCGCGTACTGTCGCATCGGCGAGCGCTCCGCCCACACGTGGTTCGTGTTGAAGGAGTTGCTCGGCTATCCCGACGTCCGCAACTACGACGGCTCGTGGACCGAATGGGGCAGCTCGATCAAGGCCCCCATCGAGAAATAGGTATGGCAACACAGGTAGTTGACCACTCGGCGCTGAAGGTCAACCAGACTGGGATCGTGGCGACGGCGCTCGTCGCGGTGTTCGGCAGCGTGATCGTGCCTCCACTGATCTGGCTGATCCCGCTTCTGGCGATCGTCCTGCTGCTCGGCACCTTCGCGCCACAGATGGCGCTCTTCAAGCAGCTTTATTTCAAGGTCCTGAGGCCGCGCGGCATCGTCAAGGCGCGACCGGTGCAGGATCGGCCGGAACCTCACAACTTCGCCCAGGGCCTCGGCGGCGTGTTCCTCGCGGCGTCGTCGCTCTTCCTGTATTTCGGTACCCCGACCTACGGAGCGGTGTCGGTCATCGGACTGGCGATTGCGCTGCTGGTAGCGGTGCTTGCCTTCGTCAACCTGGCGTTCGGGTACTGCCTGGGCTGCCAGATTTACTACCTGCTCGGCAAGCGGGGCTTGATCCGCGCATGAGCGCACAACTCTGGGCACTGCTGGTGGTGGGCATAGTTGTGCTCGCCGCCGCCTGCCTGGAGCTCTTCCGTTCGCGCTGGGCGCGCCACAGGGCCGTCGGCGCAGTCGCCGCGCCGGCGAGCGAGCCGTACATCCTGTACTTCACTGGCGACGGATGCACCGTCTGCCGCACGCATCAGGAGCCGGCCCTCGCCAGACTCGGCTCCGTGCGCATCGACAAAGTCGACGCAATCGCTGACCGGACGCTGGCCGACCGCTTCCATGTGTACACACTTCCTACCACGGTCGTGATGACACCGGAGGGCCGGGCCCTGCACGTCAACTACGGCTACGCCGCCGCCCAGAAGCTGGAGCGCCAGCTCGCCGAGGCGCGTGCCACCGTCATGCACGCCGTCGCCGCCACCTAGAGAGCCGATATTCTGGCCGGAATGATCCGGCGCGTCGCTCTCGTTGCCCTCGTGCTGTTCGTCGCGGCCGGATGCGCGCAATCCCAGGCCGATCAAAGCCACGACCTGGTGCTGGGCGCGATCTATCCGCTCAGCGGACCGCAAGCTCCAGGTGGCAAGGAGGAGCTCGCGGGCGTGAAGACTGCGCTCGCAGTGGCGGAATCGAGCGGGGCGTTGAAGGCTCACGTCCGGCTGCAGGTCATCGACGCGGCTACTCCGCAGGCGGCGAGCGCGGCGGTCGACACACTCGTGCACGACTACCACGTCCCGGCCATCCTCGGCACGTACGGCAGCACCCTGTCCGCCGCCGCCTCGGCGAGGGCCGAGGAACTGAAGACCGTCTACTGGGAGACGGGCGCGGTCGCGGATCCCATCACCGCCCAACGCCGGTACGTATTCCGTACGGTCGCAACGGGAAGCTCGTTGGGGCGCATGGCCGTCACCTTCACGCACGACGTCCTCATGCCGCAGATGAAGCTCGCCGGTGGGCGCGCGGTCGTCGTTCGGGTCAACGACATCTACGGGCGGTCCGTGGGTGGCGGTGAGGAAGCGCTCGCCAAGGACGTGGGCATCCAGGTCGTCGACGTCATCGAGTACGACCCGAATGCGTATGACCCGGACGTCATCGCCGCCCGGCTCGCGGCAGACCGCGCCGATTTCCTCTGGGACGTGAGCTATCTCGACGACGGCGTCGCCATCTGGCAGGCGGTGCTGCGTAACCACGTGCCGCTCAAGGCCGCGATTGGCACGAGCTCCGCGTTCTGTCTGCCGGAGTTCAGCCAGCGCGTCGGGTCGGGATCTGTCGGAGTCTATGCGGCCGACAAGCCGGACTCCGACATCAGCCCGGCCGCTTTGTCAACGACCGGCGAAGCGTTGTTGACGAAGGCGCGCTCCGCCTACGGGCACGACAACAACGGGGACGCGATGGACATCCCGGCCGTGGCCGGGTTCGTCGGCGGGTGGACCCTGTTCAGCAACGTGATCCCCAAGCTGTCGGGTCCGATCACCTCGGAGTCAATCCGCGCCACAGCGCTGAACGTCGACGTCCCTACGGGCGACAGCATCAACGGCGGCGGTGTGAAATTTGGTCCCGATGGGTCGCTCGACGAGGGACAGAACACTCGCTCGGCGGCTGTCATCGGCCAGTGGCAAGCGGTGGGGTTGATGAAGGTCCTGTACCCGGCCGCCTATGCCACAGGCGCTCCGATGACCTGGTCGTACGACGGGATGTAGCCCTTCACTCCATGAAGAGGTCGTCGGAGTAGCAGAACATCCATTGTTCGCCGGGCTCGAACGACCTGACGATGGGGTGCTGCGAGGCGAGGAAGTGCTTGGTCGCGTGCTTGTTCTTTGAGTCATTGCAGCAACCCACATGACCGCAGCTCAAGCAAAGTCGCAGGTGGACCCAGGTGTCTCCCATCTCAAGGCACTCTTCGCAACCGTCGGGCGTGCGCGGCTCCACATCGCGGATCTGGTCCAGGTGCGCGCAGGTCTGGCGTCGAGGCATCAGCTCTTCCCCTTGCTTGCCTGAAGTTCGCTCAAAGCCAGGGCGACGGCTTGTTCGATGCTCATCGCCTGGCCGTCGCTCCAGGCGCGCTCGTCCTCTTCGCCCGACACGTTCTCGCGCCGGCTCCGGCCCTCCTCGAGGTTGAGAATGGCGCCAAGGCCGGCTCCGGTCGTCGCCTGGTGGGCGGCCGCGGCGGAATGTAGCTGCATCGCCGTCCTACGGTTCCCGTCCACCAAGGCCACCTCACCGGCATCATCGAGCAGGAGGACGATTCCCGATACATCACCTGCCCTGGAGAACAGCTCCAGGGCCTCGTGCACGTACCCGTGCGCACCCGCAACATCTTCTGTCCGAAGGGAGCTCAGGGCGCGCGTATGCAATGCCCATCCGAGCCCGAAACGGTTATTGGTTTTTCGAAATAGGTCGATCGCTTCGTCGAGAGCTCGAATGGCTTCGCCAAAACTCGCTCGGTAGTACAGCAGGTTGCCAAGGGCCCACTGGCAGCCGCTGATGCCGGTATCGTCCCCGAGCTCGCGGTAGAGCGGGAGGGCTTCCTCGAGCAGGACCTGGCTCCGAGGCATGTCCCTCCTTTCGACCAGCGACGGAAACGCGGCGTTGTAGATGGCGTTGGCCAGCTCCCGCCGGTCGTCGCCGGCCCGCCTCAGATCCAGGCATTCGTCATAGAAGGCCTGGGCCGCAGGCATGTCGCCCTGCCAGTAGGCGATTCCCCCGGCCGCCTCCAGTGCTCGCGCCCGGTCCGGTCCGCTAGCGGACATTGCAAGGATCGACGCCAACCGAGCCCTTCCCTCGTGGAGATGGCCGCGCATCTGCCAGAAGCGCCAGAAGGAAAATGCCAGTCCCATTGCCCGCCGTGCGTCTTTCTGAGCGACGCACCAATCGAGTGCGGCCCGGAAGTTGTCGTGGTCGAGCTCGAGGCGATCCAGCCACATCTTCTGATCGCCACCAAAAAGGTTCGGAGCGGCCTTCTCCGCCAGCGCGCAGAACGCATCGGCCTGTCGGTCGTGAATCTCTGCGGCCTCGCCGCTCCGCTCGAGCCGCTCGCCGGCGAACTCGCGGATCGTCTGCAGCATGAGCAGCCGAGGCTCCGCGAAATCGGGCTGCCTGCGCAGGAGGCTGTGATCGGCCAGCTCGTCGAGACCGGACAGCACGTCGCCTCCGACCTCTTCGGCCGGCCCGCAAACCAGCTCGGCCTGCTCGAGGTTCGCGCCACGCGCAAAGACCGAGAACCGGTTCAGCAGGCGCTGCTGGTCGTCGTTGAGCAGGTCGTAGCTCCAATCGATGGCGCCGCGCAGCGTCTGCTGCCGATCCGGAAGGTCGCGGGCTCCGGTGCCGAGCACGGTCAGGCTGGTCTCGAGGCGCGCGAGCAGTGCTTGTGGAGAGAACAGCTTGATCCGTGCTGCTGCGAGCTCGATCGCAAGCGGCAGGCCGTCGACGCGCTCGCAGATGCCCGCGATCGCGGGCGCATTCTCGTTGGTCGCGGTGAAATCCGGCTTGGCCGCCACCGCCCGCTCGATGAAGAGGCGGACCGCCTCGTACTGCCTCAGCGCTTCGAGCGCCGGAAGCGCTTTCTGGTCGGGGAGGCCGAGCGGCCTGACCGCGAGCTCCTGCTCGCCATAGACGTGAAGGACGGACCGGCTGCTCACCAGGAGCCTGACATCCGCGCCCGCTTGCAGCAGCTGGGCCGCGATCGGCGCTCCGGCCGGCAGCAGCTGCTCGAAATTGTCGAGCACGAGAAGTATCGCCTTGTCGTGCAGGTGCTCGACGACTCCCTCGATGGGCGTGCGCGCGCCTGCGACCGGTATGCCAAGCACCTGCGCGATCACGGACGCGACCAGCTCGGGGTCTCGCACGGCGGAGAGCGGGACGAAGTACACGCCTCCTGAGAACTGCTGCGAGGACTCGGCCGCGATCTGAAGGCTCAAGCGGGTTTTGCCGATGCCGCCCGGCCCGGTCAGGGTCAGCAGGCGTGATTTCTGGAGGAGCCGTTTGGCCTCGGCCACGTCGGCGGAGCGTCCGACGAAGCTCGTCAACTGGGTCGGCAGGTTGTTGTGAGTTGAATCAAGCGTCCGCAGCGTCGGAAACGTGTCCTGGAGGCCCTCGACGACGAGCTGGTAAAGGCGTTCGGACCGAACCAGGTCCTTCAGCCGGTGCTGACCGAGGTCGCGCAAAGTCAGTCCTGGTTTCAGGTTGCCCTCCACCAGGCCTCGGGCCGCCTCCGAGATGACGACCTGGCCTCCGTGCGCGGCGCCGGCGATGCGCGCGGCATGGTGCACGTCGAGGCCGATGTACTCGTTCCCGACCAATGGTGCCTCGCCCGTGTGCAGGCCGATTCGAACGCGAAGGGCATGACCGCCAGGCCAGTCGTAGCCGGCGAGCGACCGCTGGGCCTCGGCCGCCGCAGAGCACGCGTCGATGGCGCTCGCGAACACGCAGAAGAACGAATCGCCTTCGGTCCTGAGCTCGTGCCCTTCGTTGCTCTGGAAGGCTTCCCGGAGAATTTCGTGATGGGCGGTCTGCGCCGCCGGATAAAGGTCGCCCATCTCCTGCATTTGACGGGTGGAGTTCTCGATGTCAGTGAACAAGAATGTGACCGTGCCTCGCGGGAGGTTCATTGAAATCAGCAGGTCCCATCCTGCTCGCGCTTGCGCGTCACGCTTTGGGTGAGCGATGGACTTAGGAGGTCGCCAAGGTCCGAGGTCAGCTGCCGGTGGTACTCGTCGCCTTCGAAGTCCAGCAGCGGATGTGGTGGCATCAAGCGGGGTTCGGTGACCGACCCATGGTGGCGGATGTAGATGGCTGGGTACGGATCGTCTTGGCCATTCGATTCGAGGGTGATCGCGACCGCGTCAGTTCCAGGCGCGTCCACGAAATGCGCGAGCGGCTGGAACCCTTCGTCGTTGATCCCAAGGTCGGGATCGACGCCCACCACTCGCGCCAGGTACGAGCGCTGGTGCCACAGCTCGGGGCCGAGGCTTGCTTCCGCCAGCAAGAAGGGCACCACTTCCTCTGGCGTCATTCGGCGGCGGGGCGTTTGCAGGCCAAAGTGCGCCTCTGCGATGTGCGTGGCCAGCACGCGGGCGTTGTATCGATACCCCTGGACCGCACCCGAGTTGCTGGGGATGCCGTGTTTTCGAAGGCCCGGCGAGCCCTGCATGATGGTGCCCGCAAAGAATATCCCGGGTAAGGTGGCGCTCTCCCAGAACGGGGTCTGCGCCGGCAAGTGGCTGTGGCCGAACGTGGCCACCCCGAGCTGAGGCAGATCACGTAGTGGCGCCGTGAATCCAGTGGCGGCGATCACGTCATCCACTTCGAAGTCCAGGGTGCCCCCATCTCGCGCATTGCGCGTGTTGACTTTGTAGCAGCCGCCGGCTCGCTCAACCGACTCGATCGAGGCGTCGAGGATCACGACCCCGCCGGCGAGGGCAGCGTCCTCGTATGGCTGCACATAGCGGGCACGCACGCCGACAAGGGAACGTGTGTTGACCGAGAGCTTGCTCGGGCTGGGGGAGGCGAGCACGATCAGTCGCGCCCACGGAAGCAGGCCGCTGGCGATCTCGAACCCGGAGTTCTGCTTGCCGACGATGAAGACTCGCCGGTCGGCATAGGTCTCCGCCGGCCGCAGGTCTCCATAGTTGGCGGCGCTCTCGAGACCCGGGATGGGGGGCTTCCACGGCTCGGCGACTCCGACGGCGAAGATGACCACCGGTGCCCGGTACTCGCCGTCCGATGTGCCCAGCACGAACTCATCGCTCTCGCGAGAAGTCGTCTCCCACCGGCATCCATACCGCACCCGCAGCCCGGTGTTGCCGGCAAAGGTGACCAGGCCGCGCTCCATCTCCGGCCGCGATGGGAAGTAAGACGTCCCGTCCATCATGCCCGGCATGACCCCGCGGTACGCGTCTTCCTCCGCCAGCAGGCTGTTCCAGTCATAGCGCTCGTACGCACGCGTCGTGTGTTCGAATCCCGCGTAGGGCTTGGTCCAGCTGAGCATCCGCTGAAACACGGGCCAGCGCCGGAACATGCCGCCGGGAGCGGGGTCTTCCGAGATGACGGCGTGCTCGATGCCGAGGCGACCGAGGCAGTACGTCAGCTGGAGCGCTCCGGGACCGCTGCCAACGATGACCAGTCGATAGCGGCCCGGGGGAAAGGGCCTCTCGATCAGCTCGGCCACCTGGTCGTGCTGCGCACCTTCCGCGCTTCTCCCTGCAGCAGCCGGAACATCACCCGCGGGTGTGCGACCAGGAACCCCTCGAGCTGGGTGGCGGGCAAGACCAGGCAGCGCAGCGAACGCTCGGCGACGATGTCGGCCACCGGCGGAACGCCGAGCAGGCACGAGATCTCGCCGAAGAAGTCACCTGGCCTGAGGGTGGCGCGGTCGACTCCGTCGACGCGTATGGCCGCGCTGCCGTCGAGGATGACGTAGAAGCCGGACCCAGTGAATCCCTGCCGCAGGATCTTCTCGCCCTCACCGAACCAGGCCTCTTCGAAGACCCGCGCGATGAGGTCGAGCTCCGGCGTGGCAAGACCGGCGAACAGGGCGAAGCCCGCGATGATCTCGACGACGTCGTCCCGGACATCCATGTCAGAAGCCCCTTATGACTGGAGAGAGCGCTGGACCAGGGTGATGTCCATCCAGCGGTCGAATTTGTGCGCCGCATTCCGAATCGTCCCAACGACCTCGAAGCCGTGCCTTGCGTGCAGCGCCAGGCCTGGGCGGTTGTCCGTCGCGATCGTGGCCACGATGGTGCGATAGCCCAGGCCCTGCGCCTCTTTGATCAGTTCGGTGAGAAGCGCTCGTCCGATGCCACGCCCCTGGTGCACCGGGTCGACGTAGACAAGGTCCTCGACGACGTCGAAGCCTCTTTGCTTCCACGGGAACAGGCGGGCCCAGCCGATCACTCCGCTCTCGTCGGTGGAGACGATCAGCTTGGATCGCTTGCCGTGGGCCTCCCACCAGGCGGCGGCCTCTTCGGTGTCGAGAGGCTCAGAGTCGATGGTGGCGAACGTCTGGTTGACGGCCCAGTTGTAGAGGCCGACGATCGCCTGGAGGTCATCGTGCGTCGCGGGCCGGATGGCAAACGACCTGGTCGCCTTCGCCTTCGCCATTACGTGGCCATCATTGCATGTGAATCCGTTCGGGCGTCACCTTCACGATCACACGGGTCTGGCCCGGACGAAAGTCTCTGAAGGGCCGTGCCGTATACATGCGGGAGAGCTTGTCTATGTGTTCGTTGGCGCCCTCGCGGATCAGCTCCGCCCGACCTCGGACCGCGAGCACGTCGCGGTAGGGTTGCTTGGGGTCGAACACCGTGATCGCCACGCGAGGGTCTCGCTCGAGATTGAGGGCTTTCAGGCGCGGGAACGCGGTGTTGAAGTAGATATAGGTGCCGTCGGTCTCGATCCAAACCACGGTGGCTTCGGGGCTCCCATCCGGCATCACGGTGGCGATCGTGGCGAAGTGCCGGGCGTTCAGGATTTGAACTTGCTTCTTCGTCAACTTGACCACACTGCTATTTTCTCCGGGACGTGATCACCGGACACAAGAAGCCCCTACTCCAGACGCCGATTCCCGGACCCAAGGCGGCCGCGCTCATCGCCCGGGACGCCAGGGCGATGTCGCCGAGCTTCACGCGCGCCTATCCCTTTGTGATGGAGAGGGGCGAGGGCTGCTGGGTGACCGACGTCGACGGCAACCGGTTCCTCGATTTCACGGCGGGGATCGCCGTCGTCACGACCGGCCACTCGCACCCAAAGGTCGTCGCCGCGATCGAGGAGCAGGCCAGGCGCTTCATCCACATGTCGGGCACCGACTTCTACTACAGCTCTGAGATCGAGCTCGCCGAGCGCCTCGAAGCGAAGATCCTGCCGGGCACGCCGGCCAAGGTGTTCTTCACCAACTCGGGGGCTGAGGCGATCGAGGGGGCAATGAAGCTGGCCCGCTTCACGAGCGGCCGGCCGAGCTACATCGCCTTCATCGGAGCGTTCCACGGCCGTACATTCGGCGCCCTGTCGCTCACCGCCTCCAAAGCAAGCCAGCGACGGCGCTTCGCTCCCCTGCTGTCGTCGGTCTTTCACGCGCCCTTCCCGACAGTGGCCCGCGGCGTGACCACCGACGAGACCATGGCGCGACTGGAGGAGCTCTTCGCCACCGTCGCCCCGCCGGAGAGCGTGGCGGCGGTGTTCGTCGAGCCGATACAGGGCGAGGGTGGCTACCTCGTCCCGCCGGACGACTTCCTGCCGCGGCTGCGGGAGCTGACCCTCAAGCATGGGATCCTCATGGTGGCCGATGAGGTGCAGTCGGGAATGGGCCGGACCGGGCACCTGCTGAGCATCGAGCACTGGGGAGTGGAGCCGGACATCGTGTGTCTTGCGAAGGGCATCGCGTCGGGCCTTCCGCTGGGTGCGTTCATCGCGCGGGCGGAGCAGATGAACTGGCCGCCTGGCTCGCACGGCAGCACGTTCGGCGGCAATCCTGTGGCGTGCGCCGCCGGGCTCGCCACGCTCGATCTCCTGGAGGGGGGCTTGATCGAGAACGCGGCGCGGGTCGGCGCCCTGATGCAAGACGGCCTGCGGGAGATCGCGGCAACGCACCCGCAGGTGACGGACGTCCGAGGCCTTGGCCTGATGCTTGCGCTCGAGCTCAAGACGCCCGAACAGGCGGCGCAGCTGGTGCAGTCAGCCTTCGAGCGCGGTCTGCTCCTTCTCACAGCGGGCACGCGAGCGGTGCGGATCAGCCCACCGCTGGTGCTCGACCCCGAAGAAGCCGCCACCGGCCTCGAGATCATCGCCTCAGCGCTAGACGACGCTTAGGCGATCCGGTCGGCGATCGACCGCATGGCCGCGGCCGCCGCGCGGTCGTCGTCCGCGACCTGTTTAAAGGTCTTGGCGCGCTGGTCGTCCATGACCTTGAGAGTGGCCCCCAGCTGCTCGCGAACCGAGGCAGCCGAGGCATTGGTCAGCGCACTGAACTCCGAGACGAAACTGCCGGTGAGCCTCTGCCGCGCGCCGGAATCGCCCGAGTTGGCGTAGCCGAATAAGTCGGCGTCTCGGATTCCCCAGAGCTGGGGGAATCCGGTCCGGGCGTCGGGCCCAAGTAGAAAGCCCATGATCGGACCGAGATCGGCGCGAACGCCAGCGATCGCGCCCAGGGCGGCGGCTGCCTCGGCGCCTCGCCCTGCGATGCCGGCGTCGCTCATCATCGTCGTGAGGTAGGAATCCTCCTGCAGGAGACCATTCAGCGCAACGCGCGCATCCACGGCGCTGATGGATGGATCGCCGGGAAACTTGTCAGGGAACTGCTGGGCCATCCGCGTTGCGAGCGCGTCCCCTATAAACGAACTGTTGGTGTACGCGGCCCGAACGTCGGCGTACAAGTTGGTATAGGACTGCGCGATTTCGTCGTCGATCATCGCCTTCGTCTCGATGATCTGCTTGCTTTCGAGCTGCGTCACTGTGGCGACCGGGAGCTGCGTGAGTCTCGTGACGAGCTGAGCGAACTGCGGCACGTACCCGTTGACGAGGCCTGCCATTGCGCCGTTCGACTTGTTGTCGTTGTGAGTGACGACTCCGATCGTGTAGTCGACCAGGTAACCGTTCTGAATGCCCCATGCCTGCTCGAACTGGCTCGCTGCAGTGTTGCCGAACGCGGAGCGCATGACGTCGGACAGCGAGTTGGCGTTGGAGGCAAGGAGAGTCAAATATCCCGAGTATTCGTCGGTGTGATTGGAGGCGGCAACCGCCTGCTTAGCGACAACGATCACGTGCTCTCCGAGCAAGAGGTCGAGCTGCGTGCGCAAGTCGGCGGCCTTCGACTGGGCTGGGCTGAGGCTCGGAGTGGGTGAGGCGACCGCCGCCGGCGAAGCGGTCGAGCCGGAGCTGGAGTTGGAGCACGCGGCCAGGGCGAAAACCGCGACCGCTACGAGTCGGAGGGTTTTCAAACCACCGCCATGGTAGGTCTTACCATGGTGCCGCCTTGCCGGAATGGCTGCTGGTTGACGGCTCGAGCCTGATCTTTCGAGCTTTCTACGGGATACCTCAGACCATGCGCGCGCCCGACGGAACTCTGGTCAACGCGGTGCGGGGATTTATGGACAACCTGGCGCGCTACATCGCGGATCGGCGCCCCAGCCACGTCGCGGTGGCGACGGACGAGGATTGGCGCCCCGACTGGCGCGTCGAGCTGATCCCGAGCTACAAGGAGCACCGCACCGCCGAGCCGGTACCGCCTGCGCTCGAGCCCCAGATGCCGATCATCATGGAATGCCTCGAGGCGATCGGAGTCGACGCTGTCGGTCTTTTGGGTTATGAAGCGGAGGACATCATCGCTTCGCTAATCGCAAAGGTCAGCCCGCCGGTGGAGATCGCAAGCGGCGACCGCGATCTCTTCAGCCTCATTCGCGATCGGGAGATCGTCGTGCTCTATCCGGAGAAGGGCGGCATAGCGGTGGTCGACGAGGCCGAGGTGGAGCGCAGATATGGAATCCCGGGCCGCGCCTATGCCGACTTCGCCATCCTCCGCGGCGATCCGTCGGACGGCCTGCCTGGACTGGCCGGGGTGGGAGCGAAGAAGGCGGCCGACCTCGTCCGAAAGTACGGATCCGTGGCGGCGATGCTCGAGGCGGCAATCTTCCGCGCCTCGGACGCGGATTACCTCGAGAAGGCTCAGCGCGTAGTCGCGCCGGTGGCCGATCTCAAGATCGAGGTTCCGCAGGGCCGGCGGGACCGCTGGCCGGACGACCCGAAACGGGTCGAGGAGCTCGGTCGCCGCTACGGGGTGGCCAGCTCGATGGATCGCCTCATCAAGGCGTTGGCCTCCATGCCCGTTACAAACGCCTGATCTTCAGGAAGAGATGATCTGACAACCCGCCGCGATCGTATGTGCTGTTGTGAAGCTGACCTGGATCCGTCTCCGGCGTCCGGGCTACATGATTGGGGGTCGTGGAAGTCGGGCTGTGCGCGTCCTGCAAGCACTCGCGGAAGGTCCCAGGGACCAGAAGCACGTTCCTGATGTGCGAGCGCTCCCTGACCGATCCCTCCTTCCCGCGCTATCCGCGGCTTCCCGTCCTCCGGTGTCGCGGATATGACCTGGTGATTAAGCCGCCACCCGCATGAGGGCCATCGGATTGCGGGTGCCCGGGTCGAACGTGGCATTGACCTTGCCCGAGTGCATCGAAACCTCGGCGATCTTGCCCGAGTCGCTCAGCGCATAGAGCAGCTTGCCGTCGGGACTGAGCGCCAGGCTCCAGACGGTCCAGTTGGTCAACGCGTGCGTGCGCGCCCGCAGGCTGCCCGTATCGACCCACACGATGCCCGAGCTCGCGAGCGTGACCAGCGTCTTTCCATCCGGGCTGATCACCGCGCCGTTAGCCCCGAACTCCTTCGCCTGAACGTCCTGGGCGAAGAGACCAGCTACGGCTATGCCTGAGTCGACCTTCACCGTGCGTGCCAGGTCCAAAGACGCGTCGCCGATGTTGAGCTCGCTCACGGCTCCCGTCGCAGCGTTTGCCGCGTACAGGTGTGAGCCGTCAGAAGACATCGCAAGCGACCATTGAAACGCGTTGCCGCTCGACTGGTAACCCAAACCGGGCAGGTCGATGCAGAACGCGATCGGGTTGCCCTGCGTGTTGAGAGCGTGGATGAAGGGGTTGTCGTTCTGCCGGATGTAGATGCTGTACAGCCACGATCCGTCGTGTGACGGAACGCCTGACAGGCGCACCCCCGTCATCGATTCCTTCGGGTCAGTCTTGTCGACG
>JBGQGS010000026.1:0-18227 GCA_041497555.1 Candidatus Dormibacteraceae bacterium
AAGATCGAGCTCTCCAGCCGGCTGGAGACGAGCGTCAACCTGCCGTTCATCACGGCCGACCAGACGGGGCCCAAGCACCTCGAGATGACGCTGACCCGCGCCAAGTTCGAGTCGCTGACGGCCGACCTTACCGAGCGCTGCCGTGGGCCTTTCCTGGCCGCTCTGAAGGACGCCAACCTGACCCCGCAGCAGATCGACGAGGTCGTCCTGGTCGGCGGTTCCACGCGAATGCCCGTGATCCAGCAGCTGGTCAAGAACCTGCTGGGCGGCAAAGAGCCCCACAAAGGCGTCAACCCGGACGAGGTGGTCGCCATCGGCGCGGCGATCCAGGCCGGCGTGCTCAAGGGTGAGGTCAAGGACATCCTTCTGCTCGACGTCACGCCGCTTTCGCTGGGGGTCGAGACCCTCGGCGGCGTCATGACCAAGCTCATCGAGCGCAACACGACGATCCCGACCTCCCGCTCGCAGGTCTTCTCGACCGCGGCGGACAACCAGACGTCGGTTGAGGTCCACGTGCTGCAGGGCGAACGCGAGATGGCGCGCGACAACCGCACGCTGGGTCGTTTCCACCTGGATGGCATCCCGCCCGCGCCGCGAGGCATGCCTCAGATCGAGGTCACGTACGACCTCGACGCCAACGGCATCCTGAACGTCAAGGCACAGGACAAGGGCACCGGCCGCGAGCAGTCGGTCACGATCACCGCGTCCTCGACGCTGGCCAAGGATGAGGTCGAGAGGATGGTCAAGGAGGCGGAGGCGCACTCGTCCGAGGACCGCGCGAAGCGCGAGGAGGTCGAGCTCCGCAACCAGGCAGACCACATGATCCACCAGGCCGAGAAGGTCATGAAGGACAACGCGGACAAGATCCCGGACGACCTCAAGACGGAAGTGACCGGGAAGCTCGAAGCGCTGAAGACAACGGCGAAGGGCTCGGATGCCAAGGCGCTGCAACGGCAGATGGACGAGTTCAACGAATCGCTCCAGAAGATCGGCCAGCACATCTACTCGCAGCCCGGCGCTGGTGGCGCGTCATCCGAGACAGCACACACAGATGGCCAAGAACCGGCCGACGAGAAGAAGAAAGAGGAAGACGTGGTGGACGCCGACTACCGAGAGGTCAACTAACCGGACTCGCCAAAAGGGCTCCGAATTCGCTCCGGAGCCCTTTTACTTTGCATCGGTGATTGCGTACATCCGGACGCGGCGGCGGCTCTGGCCGGCGGTTGGGCTGCTCGTCGGAGCGATGCTGATCGCGTGGGACCTGTGGGCGGCGGCGGCCGTCTACATCTCGCAGTACGCGGTGCGTAACGACTTCCGGCTCGCATACGCATCCGCGACGGTGGGAATCAAGTCCGGCTACAGCCACCTGTACGATCTCGCGGCGCAGAAGTCCGCCATCGAGAGCCTGGGTCCCGGGTTCAACCCTCAGCCGTTCATCTCGCCACCGCCCTTGGCCTGGCTCGTGACCCCCCTGCTGGTGCTGCCGTTTTCGGCCGCGCTCATCGTCTGGACGCTCCTTCTGCTCGCGGCGCTGTGCTGGACGTGGTATCTGCTCGCGCCGGCCGGCGGGTTGGTGAAAGCCGCTCACCTGGCGCTGCTGCTGGGAGTTTTCCCGGTCGCTTTCGGCGTCATGGTGGGCCAGCCGGGCGCGTGGGTCGCAGCGGCGGTCGCCACCGCCTGGTGGTTGCTGCGGAAGGACCATCCCGGCTGGGCGGGGGTGGCGTTGAGCCTGATCATCCTGAAGCCACAACTGGCCCTCCTGGTGCCAGCGTGCCTCCTCGTCTCTGGCCACGCCCGCACGTTCGGCGCCTGGCTGGTCGCCACCCTGTTGATCGGGTTGGTCGCTCTAGCCCTGCTCGGCCCCGACGGTTTGGCGCGCTACCGCGACGTGCTCGCAGAGACCCAGACGCCGGCCTGGGACATCACGCGGCGCTATTCGATCTCCGGTCCGCTCGGCCTCGGCCCGCTTCTGAACGTGACGCAGGTCGTCGTCGTCGCCGTCGCCCTGTTCGCGGCGTGGCGGCACCGGGGAGAAGGCCCGGAGCTTGCGATGTCAGCAGGAATCGTCGGTTCCCTTCTCGCCACGCCATACCTCGGCTTCCAGGACTTCCTCATGCTCATCGTCGCCGGCTGGCTCGTGCTTCGCGGCGGGGCGAACACCTTGCAGGTGGGGCTGCTGGTCGTGGGCTACGCCTTGCTCGAGCTCTCCCTTCTCGTGCTGGCGATACCGATCTTGCTCGCCGAGGCCCTCCTGCTGGCGTCGCTCGCATGGCCGGCCGGCCACGCATCTGGCAATTCAGCCCCGGCTGAGTTTGACCTTATGGCCCGTCCCCCCACCTGACCTCCCCCCAAGGGGGAGGGCATCTTTGGAGCCGACGGTGGGATTCGAACCCACGACCTGCCACTTACGAGGCGGCTGCTCTGCCAGCTGAGCTACGTCGGCGAAGCCTCTGAGTTTGTGGGGACTTTAGGCTACCATCGAAGACGATGAGGACACTGGACGTGGAACGTCTCGCGGCCGGGGATTACGCCCTCATCAAGCCCCTGCTCATCGAGCTGCACCTGGGCGAGCAGGTTCACTATTCGGACCACCCGCAGCTCAGCCGCGGGGAGATCGAGCGCCACCTGACCGAGATCCCGTCGGCGTTTCGCGGCGAGAACGTCATCTACGCGGTCCGTGACGAGATCGGGGAGGTGGTCGGGTTCTGCTGGATCGTCCTCTACGACCCCGGAACGGGGCTGGAAGGCGAGGTGGCTGAGGTTTACGTGGCGGTTGAGCACCGGGGAAGAGGCATCGGCGAGATGCTCGTCAGGGAGGCGGTGAGGCTGTTCGAAGAACGCCGGGTGACCCTTGGCTACGTCTGGACCCGACCCGACAACGAGTCTGCTGTCCGGCTGTACCGGTCGGTCGGCTTCGAGCCGAACCGTCAGCTCGTCATGACCTGGTACCCGAGGGACCCTCTCAACCCCAGCTGACACCGCAGACCCAGCCCCTACCTAGACTCATGGGGTGAGACCAATCGTGCTCGTCGCCGCGGGTCTGCTGGTGACCGCCCTGGTCGCCGCGGGCGTAACGCTGGCGGTCCTGCAAGTCCAATCGCGCACCAACACACAGCAGGTCAACCTCCGCTCGGGCGTGACGATCTCCGAGGACTCGGCCATCGTCCAGGCCGCGGCCAAGGCGCGACCGGCGGTCGTGAGCGTGGTCACCCAGCAACCGCCCAACGTGTCCCGCGGCTCGGGCTATATGGCCACCTCGGATGGGTACATCGTGACCAACATCGACGTGATCGCCGGCGCGGGGGCGATGACCGTCCTGGTGCCGGGCGATGACACGGCGCACGACGCCCGCCTGGTCGACTACGACTGCCAGACGGGTGTCGCGGTGATCAAGATCGACAAAGTGAGCGGACTTCCGACGCTGGCGTTTGCCGACCCGAACGCACTCGTGCAAGGGCAGGTGATCGTGGCTGTCGCTGGTCCCTTCGAGGGTGGGGCCGTGACGCCTGGCTACGTCAGCGCGATTCACCGCGTCGTGTCGATCGCCAACCCATCCTCGAGTGGTCGGGTGCTCGAGCTGAGCGACACCATCCAGACCAACGCGGTGATCAACACGGGGACTGCGGGCGGTCCCTTGCTCAACGTGGGCGGCCAGGTGATCGGCATCGCCATGCACTCCCAAGCGCCGGCCGGGGCGAGCGGCTTCGGCCTCAACGTCGCGGACATCCAGGATGACGTGCAGCAGATCCTGCAGACGGGCCAGGTTGTCGTGTCGTCGCTTGGGGTGACCAGCACCGACCTCAGCCCGGAGCTGGCGTTGCTGACCGGGCTGCCGGTGGGCAGCCAGCTCGTCACCCTCGACAAGAGCGGGCCGGCCGACTCGGCCGGGCTGCAGCCCGGGGACGTCATCACCCAGCTGGACGATGTCAAGGTCGATGCGGCGCATCCCTTGCTCCTCTTGCTCCGGTCGCGATTCCACCCGAACCAGCGCGTCACCGTCACATATTCGCGAGCCGGCTCCTCGACGCAGGCGCAGCTCACCCTTTCCGGGCAGCACCCTACGTGCACATGAAGAGGGTGGCTAAGGCCAGCATCCGGGAGACGATCGGCGATGCCTTGATCGAGGGGGTGCGAGCGCTGGGCGTCGACGGCGAGCTGCCGGACCTCGAGCTCGGGCGCGCCAAGGCGACCGAACGGGGCGAGTACGCCAGCTCGGCGGGGATGAAGCTGGCCCGGCTCCTGAAGCAGCCCCCTGCGCAGATCGCTAGCCGGCTCGCGGAAACGATCGCGGTCCCCGATGGCGCCGCGACCGTCGAGGCCGTCGCAGGCTATGTCAACTTCCGCCTGGCCCCCCGGTGGCTGCAGGGATTGGTCGCGCGGGTGGCCGCGGTCGGGCCGCGCTATGGCGCGGTGGACATCGGGCGTGGCGAGCGCCTGCAGGTGGAGTTCGCGAGCATCAACCCGACGGGCCCGCTGCACATCGGGCACGGGCGGGGCACGATCCTCGGCGACTCGATCTGCCGCCTGCTCGAGTTCACCGGGCATGACGTGCAGCGCGAGTACTACGTCAACTCGGACAACACCCAAACGCGACGGTTCGGCGCCTCGGTTTATGCCCGGCTGCACGGCAAGGAGCCGCCAGAGGGAGGCTACGTGGGCGAGTACGTGACCGAGATCGCGGACACAGCGCGCCACGACCTGCTCGGGATCGAGCAGCTCCCCGAAGAGGAGGCCGAGCCGAAGCTGCGGATGTACGCGATGCAGAAGGTCGTGGAGCAGATCAAAGCGACGGTCGCCCGGCTGAACATCCACTACGACGAATGGTTCTGGGAGTCGTGGGTCTGGGAGAACGGACTCGCGCAGCGCGCCATCGAGCGCCTTCGCGAAGACGGCTACCTGAAGGAGCGAGACGGCGCGCTGTGGTTCGGGCCGGCACTTCAGGAATTGGAAAGTCAGCAGGTGGTGCAGAAAGAGGTGACAGAGGAGGAGGACCGCGTGGTCATCCGCTCCAACGGCCAGCCGACGTACTTCGCATCAGACCTCGGCTACCTGCTCAGCCGTTTCGAGGACCGCGGCTTCAAGCGGGTCATCGAGGTCTGGGGCTCCGACCACCACGGGTACGTGCCTCGTATGAAATCTGCGGCGGCGGCTTTGGGGATCGACCCGGCGAAGCTTCAGATCATCCTTCACCAGATGGTCAATCTCAAGGAGGGCGCCGCGCGCAGCGCATCAGTGAAGATGTCCAAGCGCGCCGGACGCTTCGTCACCCTCGACGAGCTGATCGACCGGGTCGGCTCGGACCCGGTGCGGTACTTCTACCTGCTGCGCTCGCCCGACACAACGATCGAGTTCGACCTCGAGCTGGCGGTCACGCAGGGTAACGAGAACCCGGTGTACTACGCGCAGTACGCGCACGCCCGCCTCGCCAACGTCGAGGCGACCGCGAGCGAGAAACATCAGCGCCTGCCCGAGCAGGCAAACGTCTCACTGCTGGTCGAACCCTGGGAGCTGGACGTGGCTCGCCAGCTGGCGTTCTGGCCGGAGGTCGTGGAGGATGCGGCTCGGCTGCTGGAGCCGCATCGAATTCCCTATTACGTGCAGGATCTGGCGACCGCGGTGCATCGCTTCTATCACGCCGGAAACGAAAAGAGCGAGCATCGGGTGGTGGTCGACGACCCAGACCTGACGCGGGCGCGCCTGGAGCTGTGCCGGGCGGCGCGTCACACTTTGAAGACCGCTCTCGACCTGATGGGCGTCAGCGCGCCCAACCGCATGTAGCGCATCCCCACACATAGATAAAGGAGAGGCACTTGGACGTCACCTGGCTCGGACACGGCTGCTTCAGGCTGCGGGGACGCGGCGCGGCAGCCGTTACGGATCCGTACCCGCCCTCGATCGGGCTCAAGCTGCAGCGACTCGATGGCAACCTCGTGACGGTCAGCCACGAGCACGAGAACCACAATTACACGCAGGTCATGCGTGACGCCTACGAGATTCGCGGCCCGGGCGAGTACGAGGTCGCCGGCGTGAGCGTCATCGGGGTGCCCTCCTACCACGACTCCGAGAAAGGAGCCAAGCACGGGCGCAACACGATCTATCTGATCGAGATCGACGATGTGCGCGTTTGTCACCTCGGCGACCTGGGCCACAGCCTCGACGACTCGGAGGCGGAGGCGATCTCGGCGCCCGACGTGCTGCTGGTGCCGGTCGGCGGACACACGACGATCAACGCCACACAGGCGGCTGGGCTGGTCCGCCAGCTCGAGCCGCGCTACGTGGTGCCCATGCACTACGCGATCCCAGGCCTGAAGCTGGATCTCGATCCCCTGGACCGTTTCCTCAAGGAGATGGCGGTGGCAGCGTCAGAGCCGCTGCCCAAGCTGTCGGTGCAGGCCTCGTCTGGCGAGTACGAGACGAAAGTGGTCGTGCTGGAGCCAAAAGTCGAGCCGAAGGTTTAACTGGGCGGCCCAACCCGGTAACATCTACAAAACCGCCCTGGAGGTCTGGATGTCGAAGTACGTTTTCGTGACCGGGGGTGTCGTCTCCTCGTTGGGAAAGGGCATCACTGCGGCGTCGATCGGGAACATCCTGAAGGCCCGCCGCCTCACCGTCTCGCTCCAGAAGCTCGACCCGTACCTCAACGTCGACCCCGGCACGATGAGCCCCTACCAGCACGGCGAGGTGTTCGTCACCGATGACGGCGCCGAGACGGACCTGGACCTCGGGCACTACGAGAGGTTTGTCGATGAGAACCTGACGGTCGCGTCAAATGTGACCACGGGCAAGATCTATCAGGAGGTCATCGCCCGCGAGAGACGCGGCGACTACCTCGGTGCCACGGTGCAGGTGATCCCACACGTCACCAACGTGATCAAGGAGAAGATCCTCCGCGCCTCCCGGGATCCGCAGGCCGATGTCGTGGTGGTCGAGGTGGGGGGGACGGTCGGCGACATAGAGAGCCTTCCATTCCTCGAGGCGATCCGCCAGCTCAAAAACGACCTCGGTCGCCAGAACGTGTTTTACGTGCACTGCTCCCTCGTACCTGTGGTGCACGGCCAGGAGATGAAGACGAAACCCACCCAACACTCGGTGCAGGCATTGCGCGCCATCGGTATCCAGCCCGACGCGATCATCTGCCGATCTGAGATGCCTCTCGACGCGGACCTCAAGGAGAAGATCGCGCTGTTCACCGACGTGTCGCGCGACGCGGTCGTCTCGGTGCCCGATGTCGACTCGATCTACGAAGTACCACTGATGCTCGAGGCCTCCGGGCTCGGCAAGGTGATGGCCAAGCATTTCGAGCTCGACGAGGCTGCCCACGCTCCGGACCTCGGCCCTTGGACCCAGCTGGTCGACCGGATCAAGCACCCGCGGGCGACCGTGCCGGTTGCGTTGGTGGGTAAGTACGTGAGCCTGCCGGACGCGTACCTCAGCGTCATCGAGTCCCTGAAGCACGCCGGGATCCACCATAACCTGGCGATCGACATCCACTGGGTCTCCTCGGAGAAGCTCGACGCGGGCGATATGTCGCCGCTCCTGGGTGTGGCGGGCATCGTCGTGCCGGGCGGCTTTGGATACCGCGGCATCGAGGGCAAGGTGCAAGCCTCACGTTACGCGCGCCATAACCGCATCCCATACCTTGGCCTCTGCCTCGGCATGCAGTGCGCGGTGATCGACTTCGCGCGCGAGGCACTCGACGCGCCGGACGCCAACTCCACGGAGTTCGCCGCGTTCACCTCGACCCCGGTGATCGACCTCATGCCGGAGCAGAGAAACGTCGACCAGATGGGCGGATCGATGCGCTTGGGCCTTTACCCGTGCAAGCTGCTCCCGGGCTCGCTTGCGCACAAGGCCTACGGAGAGGAGGTCGTCTACGAGCGACACCGTCACCGCTTCGAGTTCAACAACGAGTACCGCGAGGTGATGAGCGAGGCCGGCATGGTTTTCAGTGGCGTCTCGCCCAACGGAAGGCTCGTCGAGATCGTGGAGCTGGCGGATCACCCCTGGTTCGTCGCCAGCCAGTTCCACCCTGAGTTCCGCTCGCGGCCCAACCGTGCGCACCCGCTCTTCCGGGACTTCGTGCGCGCGGCATTCCTGCAGAGCGGCATCGACCAGATGGAGCTCCGTCCCGCGGAGCTGCTGGACGAGACCGAAACCTCGTAACTGGCGTGGAGCAGCAAAGAGGGGCCATCCCTTCGTTCCAGGCGCGCGGAGAGCTGTCGCTCGAGCTCGTCCACGCGACTGAGGCGGCCGCGCTGGCCAGCGCGCGCTTGCTTGGCAAGGGCGATCCAGACCGGGTCAGTGAAGTTGCCGGCGAGGCGATGAGGCGCGTGCTCGAGGACTCCGGGCTGTCAGGTGCCGTCGTGCTCGGGCCGCGCAGCGACCCTAACCTTGCATACGGGACTTCGCTGGCCGGGGGCGAGCGCACCGTCGACTTCGGCCTCTTCCCGGTCGAAGGCGCGAGCCAGGTCGCGAGGGGCTCGGCGAACGCGGTTTCGATCGTCGCCGCCGTCGAGCCGGGCGGTTTCGCCAAGCTTCCTCAGATCTGGTACGTCGAGAAGATGGTCGCCGGGCCTGGCGCTCGAGGCGCGATCGACCTGGACGATTCGATCGCCGACAACCTTCGGCGCATCGCTTTCGCCCGAGACGCTCGCGTGCAGGATCTCACGGTCGTCATCCTGGATCGCCCTCGACACCAGGAGATCATCGCCGAGGTCGCTGCGGCAGGAGCCCGAGTCCGGACCCTGGAGGAGGGTGACGTCGCAGGCGCGGTCATGGCCGCCATTCCTGGCACCGGGATCGACGCCGCGATCGGGATCGACGGCCTGCATGCAACCCTGATCGCCGCCTGCGCGGTCCGCTGCCTGGGGGGCGAGCTCCAGGCCCGCCTGTGGCCGCGCAACGAAGAGGAGAGGCTGTTGATCGGTGAGGCGGCGGGCCGGACTTATGGCGTTGCCGACCTGGCCCCCGCCGCGGACGTGGCCGTCGCCCTCACGGGCGTGACGGGCGGGCAGCTCCTCCCCGGAGTGCTGTTCGGCAGCGGCTACGCGGAGACCTCATCGCTCCTCATGTCGAGCCGCCACGCCACCATCCGGCGGCTGACCACGCGCCACCACGTCGTCGGTGTTCTGAGCTGAGGGCCGGGCGAGCCTGGCTGGTTGTCGCGCTCGCGTTCGCCGTCGCGTGCAATAGCTCGAGCGT
Organism: Candidatus Dormibacteraceae bacterium; assembly: GCA_041497555.1. Classification (GTDB taxonomy): domain Bacteria; phylum Chloroflexota; class Dormibacteria; order Dormibacterales; family Dormibacteraceae; genus Palsa-870. Next base: position 9,202 of record JBGQGS010000026.1, read on the forward strand.
CGCGGCACACCCCACGCCTACGGTCTCGACTCTTGAGAGTCCTTCGCCTTCACCCAGCCCTCCCGCGTGCGTGCAGCCGGTCGCGCGACCGGTCGCATCGGGGGTTTCCTCCGCCGACCCGGTCCTGCTTCTTGCCTCGGGCCTGAACGGTCCCGACGACCTCCTGTACACGGACGACGGAACGGTGCTGGTCGGCGAGCACGGTGACGGACACATCGCCAGAGTCGGCGGCCCGGCGGGTTTCTTGCGGCTGCCCCAGGTGGTGCCCGAAGCGGAGGGCATCGCCCAGGTCAACGGGACGACCTACATCGCCGACCAATTCAACGCACGCGTGGTTGCCCTGACGGACACCGGTGTGCGCACAGTGCTCCAGCTCCAGCCGGTGGCCAGCGGTGAAAACCTCGACGGCATCGCCGCAGACCTCAAGGGATCTGGCCTGATCGTGCCGGACAGCCCGCACGGCACGGTCCTTCAGGTGGACCTGTCGGGGAAGATCGTGAGCCGGGTCGGGGGCTTCAGCCGGCCGGCCGGCGCCGCACCCGATCCGTCGCTAGGGGGGTACCTCATCGCTGACGAGAACGCGAGCGCCGTGTTCGAGCTGAACGGGGGAACGGTCAAACGGCTGGCGGGCGGCCTTCCGGGAGTCGACGACGCCGTGCGCGACCAGCTTGGCCACCTGCTGGTCATCTTGCCCGCCTCCGGCCGCCTTTTCGACGTCACCAGCGGTGGTGACCTGGCACGGGGGCTTCGCAATCCCCAGGGACTCGGCTTCGACGGCGCTCAGAATGTGCTCGTGACCGAGAGTGACAATGGCCGCCTCGACCTCGTGGTGACGACTTTCGCCATCGAGGTGCCGTCCGGGGTCGTCCAGCTCAAGGCTGGCCAGGGCGTCTGCTACGGCATCCTGCGGGCACCTGGGAACACGGACAACATCAGGGTTTACGAGTCGATCGGCGCTCTGCCTCTCGACGATCCGGCTGTCAGCGCCCAGGGCGAGGTGATTCCCGGCCGGTGCAATCTCGAATCCTGCACGGTCACCCTGGTCCTCCAGGGGCCGACCGGCCTCGAATACGCCTACTTCACATACCGGGATTAGGTGAATCCGCCGAGGGGTATCAATTAGAGGAACACATGAGCTACAGGGATCCCTATCTTCCTGGCCAGGGTGGCGAATTCGTGCCGCCGCCCCCAGAGCATCCGGTTACCTCGGACATTCCTCCGGACTCGCCATACCACTATTCGCCGCAGCCTGAGCGCCGCAGCCGTGGACTGGTGGGCGGCCTCGGCGGGGCATTGATCGCCGCCTGGGGCTTTCTCAAGTACGGCCTGCTGATCGCGTTCAAGGTCCCAGCGTTCGGCACCTTGCTGTCGCTGGTCGTCAGCTTCGGCGGTTACGCATTGTTCTACGGGCCGTGGTTTGCTGTCGCGCTCGTGACGATGATCTTCGTCCACGAGATGGGCCACGTCGTTGAGATCCGCCGCCAGGGGATGGAGGCGACCGCGCCGATCTTCATCCCGTTCATGGGCGCGGCCATATTCCAGAAGTCTCACCCGACCGACGCCCTGAAGCAGGCGCAGATCGGCATCGCCGGTCCGATCGCTGGCACCATCGGCGCCACGGCGGCGTTTGCTCTTTATGGCTCGACGCACTCCCCCGTCCTCCTCCTGGCGGCCCTGATCGGGTTCTACATCAACCTCTTCAACCTGATCCCGGTGTGGCAGCTCGACGGCGCGTGGATCCTCGCGCCGGTGTCGAAGTGGTTTCAGCTCGCCGGCTATGCGATCATCGGCGTCGGGGCGCTGTTCCTCCACTTCCTGTTGAGCCCGCTGATCATCATCATCGCCCTGCTCGGCATCCCGACCTTGATCAAGCGGTTCCGCGAGGCGAGCAACCCTTACTACACGTCGGTGCCAGCCGGCGCACGTTTGGCCATGGGCGGCGCCTGGCTCGTTCTGGTCATCTACCTTGGGGTCGCAAGCCTTCAGGCAAGCACCTTGCTGGGCACCTTCGCCCGGTAAACTACCGGTTCTGGAGTCAAGACCTTGAAAACACAGATCCATCCCACCTACTACGAAGACGCGATCGTCACCTGCGTATGCGGGAACACGTTCACGACCGGGTCGACGCGCAAAGAGCTCAAGACCGAGATCTGCTCCGTCTGCCACCCGTTCTTCACGGGCACGCAGCGGATCGTGGACACTGGGGGCCAGGTCGAGCGGTTCCGCAAGCGGGCTGCTAAGACCCGGGCTTAGATGAGCGTGCCGGAGGCAGTTGCTCCGGAGACGGAAACTCTGCCGAAGCCTAAGGCCGAGCTTTTCTTCTATGGCGGCCAGGCCGTGATCGAGGGCGTGATGATGCGCGGCAAGCATCACTACGCGGTCGCAGTTCGACTGCCCAACACCAAGGAGATCGTGGTCGACCGCGGCGAGCTGAAGGCGTCGATCTACGTCAACCCGATCTGGAAGTTGCCCTTCGTGCGCGGGCTCGCCCTCATCGGCGAGCAGCTGCACCTCGGGATGAAGTCGTTGATCTGGTCCGCGAACGTGAACGCCGGGGGTCAGGACATCGTGATCGGCAAGAAGGAGATCACCGGCTCGGTCGCGGTCGCGGGTGTGTTCGCACTTGCCATCTTCATCGGCCTCCCTCTGCTGCTGGCCGCGTTCGCCGTGCATCGCAGCGGGAGCTTCCTGTTCGTGCTCGTCGAGGGAGTGATTCGCGTCGGGCTCGTCCTCGGGTACCTCGCCGCGATCGCGCTGCTGCCCGATGTGCGTCGGGTCTTCCAGTACCACGGCGCAGAGCACAAGACGATCAACGCGTTCGAGTCGGGATGGCCGCTGGACGTTCCATCGGTGAGGCGCGCGAGCACCCTGCACCCACGCTGCGGGACGGGGTTCCTGCTCGTCGTGATGGTGGTCGGCGTGATCGTTTTCAGCATCGTCGCGCTCTTCCAACCGAACTGGTTCTGGCTTGTAGCGAGCCGCGTGCTGGCGATCCCGATCATCGCCGGCGCCGGATTCGAGAGCATCCGCTTTATGGCGCGACACCGCCGGCACCCGGTGATCCAGGTCCTGCTCCTGCCGGTGCTCGGGACACAGAAGTTCACCACCCGCGAACCCTCCGACGACATGCTGGAGGTCGCCATCACCGCCTTCAACAGCGCGCGCGAGGGTGAGGAGGAAACCGCCGGAGCCGCAGCTTGAAATGCGCAAGGGTGCCTTCGCTGTGCGGCAGCGGTGACCTGGCAGAGCCAGGTCACGCGGAGAAGGTGGATTGATCGACCGGTTGGACGGGATGGCCCGTCGCTATCGAGAGATCGAGGCGGAGATGGGACGCCCGGAGGTCGCCTCTGACCATGCCCGGATGACCAAGCTAGCCCGCGAGCAGCGCGCGCTTCGCGAGACCGTGCAGGCCTACGAGGCGTACCAACGAGCGCGCCACGAGTTCGAGTCCGCCCGCGAGCTTCAAAAGAACGAGCGCGATCCCGACATGCAGGAGTACCTGCGGGCCGAGGAGCATCGCGCATCGGCGCAGCTCGTGGAGCTCGATGAGAAGCTCAAGGTGTTGCTCCTGCCCAAGGACCCGAACGACGACCGCGACGTCGTGGTGGAGATCCAGGGCGCCGAAGGGGGAGAGGAGGCCGCTCTATTTGCCGGCGACCTCTTCCGGATGTACACGAAATGGGCCGAGCGCAAGGGCTGGAAGATGGATGTCGTTGAAGAGTCACCGACCGAGAAGGGGGGCTTTGACAAAGTCGTGTTCGAGGTCCACGGGCACGGGGCGTACTCGCAGCTGAAGTACGAGGGCGGCGTCCATCGCGTGCAGCGCGTGCCCAAGACCGAAGCGCAGGGCCGCATCCACACCTCCGCAGCCACGGTCGCCGTGATGCCGGAGGCCGACCCGGTGGAGGTGGAGCTCAAGCCAGAGGACATCGAGATCAAGACCTCGACGTCTCAAGGCCCCGGGGGCCAGAGCGTGAATACCACCTACTCGGCGATCCGCATCACGCACAAGCCGACCGGGATGATGGTCAGCATCCAGGACGAGAAGTCGCAGCTGCAGAACAAGGAGAAGGCGATGCGCGTGCTGCGCGCCCGCTTGTATGAGATCAAGCTGGCGGAGCAGCAGGCGGCGATCGGGGCGCAGCGGCGCGGCATGGTCGGCACGGGCAGCCGGTCCGAGAAGATCCGGACCTACAACTTCAAGGAGAACAGGGTGACCGATCACCGGATCAAGCTCACCTTGCACCGGCTGGATGCCGTGATGAACGGCGACCTCGACGAGCTTGTCGCCGCGCTGGTCAACGCCGAGCGCGCCGCGCTGCTCGATGGCACCCCGCCTGATTGACTGTTCTCGAAGTCCTCAAGCTCGCCACCGACCACTTCCAGAAGCACGCCTCAGACTCGGCGCGCCTCGACGCCGAGGTCCTGCTGGCTCAAACGCTTGGCCTGCGCCGGCTCGACCTCTACCTGAAGTTCGACCGGCAGCTGACCGAGCCGGAGCTGACCAAGTACCGCGCGCTCGTGGCGAGGCGGGCCAAGGGCGAACCGGTCGCGTACCTGGTCGGACACAGGGAGTTTATGGGTCTCGATTTCGCGGTCACGCCGGCAGTCCTGATCCCGAACCCGGATACCGAGGTGCTTGTGCAGCGCGCCGTCGAGCTCGCTCGTGAGGCCGGCCGACCGCTCCGCGTGGCCGACGTGGGAACCGGGAGCGGATGCATCGCCATCGCGATCGCGCACTACGCGCCAGACGTCGAGGTGGTTGCATCGGATTTGACTCCTGACGGGCTCGAGGTCGCCGCGCGCAACGTCGCCACCCATGGCCTGATCGACCGTGTTCAGCTGGTGTGCGGCGACCTGATGGCTCCGTTCACCGGCTCCTTCGACCTGGTGTGCGCGAACCTTCCGTACGTTGCCGCAGGCGCGGCCCTGGCGCCCGAGGTGGTCGCCCAACCGGCACGAGCGCTGTACGCGGAGGATCACGGCTCGGCGCTGGTCACCCGCTTGCTGGCCGAGTCGCCGGCGTGCCTCAGCCCCGGCGGCCGCGTGCTCGCCGAGCTCGACCCGTCAATTGCCCCTCAAACCGTCGAAGCGGCGAGTCGAAACTTCTCGCATCACCGGATCCACCGCGACCTCGCGGGTCACGAGCGGGTTCTCGAAGCATGGTCCTCGATCCCCACGAACTCAGAGCCTTCGGCGTGAGTTCGCGGGGACCCCGGTTTTTGAAGCCGACCCGCGCGGGGCTCACGCGCGCCGCACAGCTGGTCCGCGGCGGGGGGGTGATCGCCTTCCCGACGGACACCGTCTACGGGCTGGGTGCGGCGGCCGATGATGAGGTCGCGACGCGCCGGGTTTTCCACATCAAAGGCCGGCCGGTCGGTTTGCCCCTCATCCTCATGGTTGCCGCCGAGTCGCAGCTCGAGGGCCTCGTCTACGTCGACTCTCGGTCGGAGGCGATGATGCGGCGCTGGTGGCCAGGACCGTTGACCCTGATCCTTCATGCCAACGGTGGCGGGACCCTTGGCGTGCGCATCCCGAAGCACAAGGTGGCCCTCGACCTGCTGCGGGCTGCCGGCCCGCTCATGACGACCAGCGCCAACCTTCACGGGCGCGACCCGGCGATGACTGCGGCTGAGGCGGCGCTGCCGGGCGTGATCGCCGTGCTGGACGGCGGCCCGGCGCCGGGCGGCATCGCGTCCACCGTGCTCGACCTCACCGGCCCCGAGCCGCATGTGCTGCGCGAAGGCGCCATCACGGCGCCCGAGCTGCTCGGCCCGCCACCTTTACGCAGCGGATAGCATCTGGTCGTGAGTACTCCGATTACGACGATGACCTTTCGGGCGCTGGATCGTGAGGATCCCGAAATCGCAAACCTCATCCGCAAAGAGTTCAAGCGCCAGTCCGAGACGCTGGAGCTGATCGCGTCGGAGAACCTGACGAGCCCGGCCATCCTCGAGGCCCTGGGCACGCTGCTCACCAACAAGTACGCCGAGGGGTACCCCGGCCGCCGGTATTACGGCGGCACCGGCGAGGTGATCGACAAGATCGAGACGCTCGCGATCGAGCGCGCGAAAGAGCTCTTCGGAGCCGACTACGTGAACGTCCAGCCGCACGCGGGCTCGCAGGCCAACGCCGCCGTGTACATGGCCGTGTGCCAGCCGGGCGACCGCGTCATGGGGATGGACCTGTCGGCCGGCGGTCACCTGACGCACGGAAGCCCCGCGAACTTCAGCGGGAAGCTCTATGAGATCCACTCGTACGGGGTCGACCGCGAGACCGAGATGATCGACTACGAGGCGATGGCGAAGCTGGCAGAGCAGGTGCGCCCGAAGATGATCATTGGCGGTTTCTCCGCGTACTCACGGGTCGTCGACTGGGCGCGCATGCGCCAGATCGCAGATTCGGTCGGGGCGACGTTCTTCGTCGACATGGCCCATGTCGCTGGACTGGTCGCCGGCGGTCAGTACCCATCGCCGATCCCGCATGCGGACATCACCACCACCACGACCCAAAAGACTCTTCGCGGAGCGTGGGGAGCGATCATCCTATGTCGCAGCGAGCGCCAGAAGGCCATCGATTCGGCCGTGTTCCCTGGCACCCAGGGAGGGCCTCTCATGCATGCGATCGCGGCCAAGGCAGTGTGCTTTGGCGAGGCCCTGAAGCCGGAATTCAAGGTCTATGCGAAGCAGGTCGTCGTCAACGCGAAGGCAATGGCCAACCGGCTGATGGAACGTGGTCTGCGGCTGGTCAGCGGCGGGACCGACAACCACCTGATGCTCATCGACCTCAGGCCATACAAGCGCACCGGCAAGCAGGTCCAGGACATCGCCGAGACGGTCGGGATCACCCTCAACCGGAACTCCATCCCCTACGACGATGCCTCGAAGTTCAATCCCAGCGGGGTGCGAGTCGGCACGCCGCTGGTCACGACGCGCGGCATGCGCGAACCCGAGATGGTGGTGATCGCAGACTGCATCGCCGACCTGGTCGAGCGAATCGAAGAGCCTTCGACCCTGAACTCGGTGCACGAGCGTGCTCTCGAGCTCTGCCGGAAGTTCCCGATCCCTTATTCGTTTGACTGATTTCTTCGGGGGCGGCGCACTCACCAGCCTGCGCGACCACCTGCTGCCCGGCGTGTGGCCGCTGCTGGTGGCGTTCGCGGTCTGCGCGCTGATCGTGCCGCTGGCGATCCGCCTGTCGCATCGTGTCGGGCTCATCGCCGAACCCGGGGGCCGCCACCCGCACGCCAACCCGACCCCGCTGCTGGGCGGCCTCGCCATGTACGTCGGGTTTGCGGCAGCTGTGCTGATCTTCCTGCCGCACTACAGCTACACCCCAGGCCTGTTGATCGTGTCCGGCCTGGCGACCGGGCTCTTGATCATCGACGACCGCAGGTCGATGAGCCCCCTGGTCAAGCTCGGCATCCAGGTTTTGCTTGCTCTCCTGGCGGTCGTCGCATTCGGCATCACGATCAAGTTCGTCAGCCTGCCCGGTCATCACGTCGTCGAGCTGGGCCTGCTGATCGCGCCGGTGTCCGTGTTCTGGTTGCTCGGGATGCAGAACACGGTCAACTTCCTGGACGGCGTCGACGGCCTGGCCTCGGGCGTGATCTTCATCGTCGCCCTGGTCCTGATGCTGGCGGCCGGGGAGCTCAGGGATATCGATGTGGTGCAGCTCAGCGGAGCGCTTGCCGGCACCTGTGCGGGGTTCCTGCTCTTCAACTTCCATCCCGCGCGGATCTTCATGGGCGATTCCGGCGCCCATTTTCTGGGCATCGCCCTGGGCATGATCTCGGTCCTCGGCGTGGCCAAGGTCGCGGTCGCTTTCGCGTTGGCTGTTCCAGTGATCGCCCTTGCGGTCCCGATCGCCGACACCGCGTGGGCGATCCTCCGGCGTCGGAGGCAAAAGGCGTCGGTCGCTCGCGCCGACCTGCTCCACCTGCACCACCGCTTGCAGTCGTTCGGACTGGACCCGCGGCAGACCTGTTACGTCTTCTACGCGGCGAGCGCTTTGCTCGGCGCGCTCGGGCTCACGCTCTTCGGCCACGGCCGCGTGCTGGCGGTGGTGGTGGTCGCGACCGTCGCTCTGACGTCGACCGTGGCCGCCGACCTGCTGCAGCATGCGGGCTGGCGGATCCGCGCGCCGTTCATGCGCCGCCTCCTTGGCGAACCGGGTTCCCGATAGAATTCGAAGGGGCATGGCGCCCACTCCGAGTGCAGGCCCCACGGGGGCTGACATGGCCGGAATCGGGATCTACCTGGCGGCCGCGGTCCTGCTACCGCTGCTCGGTGGCGTAGCGCTCGACAAGGCGCTCAACACGGCGCCCGTGTTCGTCCTCGTCGGACTGTTCGTGGGTCTTGCAGCAGGCGCTGTCGGCATCTGGATGAAGGTAAGGGAGCTCTCGAGATGAGGTCCGGCGGCGTGCTCAAGGTGACCGTGACGGCGTGCGCTCTTTTGGCGGCGGCAGTCGCTGCTGGTGCAGCGTTGACCGGTCACCTCGCGCTGGGAATGGGCGTCGGGTCAGGTCTGCTGCTGGGGTCGCTCAATGGGTATCTAATACAGGCGCTGCTCGGCCGCGGCACCCCGATGGTCGCCGGCAGCCTGTTGCGCCTCGTGATGTTCAGCTCGATCGTGCTGGTCGCGGCGCTCATGCTCCCAAGCGTGGCGTGGACCGTGCCCCTTGGGATAGGCCTGGCGCAGCTGGTCATGGTCGCGGCGGGCGTTCGCCAGGGTCTGCGCGCGTGATCTACGCCGATGCCGTGGTCGGCACCCACCCGACGATCGACCTCGGCTGTGGACCACTGTGCAGGTTCAACTACGACAGCGTGGTCTCGAGCCTGATCGCAGTGATCGCAACGATCGCGATTGCATTCTGGATCCGCTCTCGGCTGCGTGAGAGAGAGCCAAGCCGAGTGCAGGCGATCTTTGAGTGGGGCTACGACCAGCTGCGCGCGCTCATCCGGGAAAACGTTTCGGCGGATGCGCTTTTCGTCATCCCCCTGGCGATGACGCTCTTCCTTTTCATC
>JBGQGS010000027.1:0-17898 GCA_041497555.1 Candidatus Dormibacteraceae bacterium
CCGGCCGTCGCCGAAGCCTAGAATTTGTGACGTCACACGGGCCGCGAAATCTCGCGCCCGTAGTCATAGAGCCAACCCGACGCGGGACCCCCGGGGTCCTGCGATGGATCCGCACTTTGACAATCGAATAAACGAGGTGCATGTCACATGCCAGTCTTCGTCTACGTACCGCTTTTGGTCGTGGCGGCACTCCTCGCCGGTTTTGGAGCGGCGTACCTGCTGCTTCATCGCCGGCAGGGCAATGGGACCAGCGCTCTGGAGCTCAAAGCCCAGCAGGCCCTCTCCGAGGCCGAGACCCAGTCCAAGGAGAAGCTGCTCGAAGCCAAGGAGGAGGCGGTCAAGATCCGCACCGCCGCCGAACAGGAAGCCCGGGAGTATCGGGCACAGTCACAGCAGATCGAAAAGCGCCTTTTGCAGAAGGAAGAGAACTTCGACCGCAAGGGGGAGGATCTCAACCGGCGTGAGCGCGAGCTCGGCAACAAGGAGAAGTCGCTCGACGATATCCGGGCACAGCTCGAGGACACCAACCGCCAGCAGGAGAAGGAGCTTCTGAGGGTCGCCAACATGACCCGCCAGGAAGCTCAGGGAATCCTGATGGGGCAGGTGGAGCAGGAGCTGCGCAACGAAGTCGCCCACAAGGTCCGCGAAGCGGAGCTCGCAGCCCGCGACGAAAGCGAGCGCCGCGCCAGGGAGATCGTCACCGAGTCGATTCAGCGCATCGCCGCGGACCAGACCGCCGAGGTTTCGGTCTCGGTGCTTCCGCTGCCGACGGACGAGCTCAAGGGGCGCATCATCGGCAAGGAGGGGCGCAACATCCGCGCCCTGCAGCAGGCGACCGGGATCGACCTCATCGTCGACGACACCCCGGAAGCCGTCATCATCAGCGGCTTCGACCCCGTCCGCCGGGAGGTGGCACGGGTCGCGCTGAACAAGCTCATCGTCGACGGCCGGATCCATCCGGCCCGAATCGAAGAGATCGTCGCCAAGTCCCGAGAGGAGGTCCTGAAAAGGGTCAAAGAGGAGGGAGAGGCGGCGGTCCTGGAGGTCGGCTTGCAGGGACTCCATCCCGAGGTCGTCCGCCATCTAGGCATCCTTCGGTTCCGCACCAGCTACGGGCAGCAGGTGTTGAACCACTCGAAGGAGGTCGCGTATCTCGCCGCCATGATGGCGTCCGAGATCGGCGCCGACGTCGGCGTTGCCAAGCTGTCGGGTCTCTTGCACGACATCGGCAAGGCCATCGACCATGAGGTCGAGGGCTCGCATGCCGTGATCGGAGCGGACCTGCTGCAGCGACATGGGGTTCCCGCCCCGGTCGTACACGCCGTGCGAGCTCATCACTACGACGAGGAACCACACTCCATCGAGGCGCTGTTGCTGATCGCAGCCGACGCCATCTCCGCTGCCCGCCCCGGGGCGCGCAGGGAGTCGCTGGAGGCCTACGTCAAGCGGCTCGAGAAGCTGGAGGAGATCGCCAATTCGTTCCAGGGTGTCCAGCAGTCCTACGCCATCCAGGCCGGCCGCGAGGTCCGGATCCTGGTCAAGCCGGAGCAGATCGACGACACCGCCGCTCAGCTCATGGCGCGGGACATCGCGAAGCGCATCGAAAGCGAGCTCAGTTTCCCCGGCCAGATCCGCGTCACTGTGGTGCGCGAGACCAGGGCCGTCGAATACGCCAAGTAGATTAAGTCCGAACCTGACCTCCTTCCCCCTTCAGGGGGGAGGGCTAGGGGAGAGGGGCTGAGAGCAGATCAAGCAACGCAACCAAAGGGAGTCCCGCCTCGGGGCTCCCTTTTTTGTTTCGCGCTAGCCTTGACGCCAGTGGCTGACGAGTTCCGAATTCTGTTTGTCGCCGACGTCGTCGGTCATCCCGGTCGCGATGCGGTCAAGGCGATCCTGCCCGGGCTCAAGAAGGAGGTTGGAGCCGACCTCGCGATTGTCAACGGCGAGAACTCCGCGGGCGGTTTCGGCCTAACCGGAAAGATCGCGGCCGAGCTGAAGGCGGCCGGCGCCGACGTGATCACGACCGGCAACCACGTCTTCGCGCAGAAGGACTTCGTGCCAGAGCTGCCGGGGCTCGAGCGCGTGCTGCGGCCGGCCAACTACCCTCCCGGTGCGCCGGGCCAGGGCTCTTGCGTGGTCGATGCCGGGGGCCGTCAGGTGCTCGTGATGAACCTCATGGGCCGCATCTTCCTGGATGCGCTGGACGACCCCTTCCGCGCAGCGGACGCAATCCTGGCCGCTCATCCGGAGCCCAGGATCGTCTTTTGCGACATGCACGCCGAAGCAACCTCCGAGAAGACGGCCATGGGCTGGTACCTGGATGGTCGGGTGAGCGCGGTGGTCGGTACCCATACCCACATCCCCACGGCGGATGCGCGGGTGCTGACCAAAGGCACCGCCTACGTCACCGACGTGGGCATGGTGGGGCCTCGAGACGGGTGCATCGGCATGGACAAGGACGTCGTCCTCCAGCGCTTCCTGACTGGCGTGCCCAACCGCTTCGTCGTGGCGTCAGGACCCGTGACTTTCAATTCAGTACTGGTTACCATTAATGGTTCCACCGGACGGGCTACGTCGATCCAGCGAGTCGATCGCGAACATATTTGAAGGGGTTCCAGCAATGACCACGGAGCGCGTTCCAACCGAGGTTCTGAAGGTTTCGGCCACGTCCAAGCCGGTCGCCGTCGCTGGAGCAATCGCGGGCGTGATCCGCAGCAAAGGCCGGGTGGAGGTCCAGGCCATCGGGGCCGGAGCGATCAACCAGGCGGTCAAGGCGATTGCCATCTCGCGTGGATACGTCGCTCCCGGCGGTCTCGACCTGGTCTGCATCCCCGCGTTCATCGACATCTCCATTGACGGCGAGGAACGCACCGGAATCCGCTTGCTGGTCGAGAGCCGATAACGGCACTCGGGCGGGACCAGGCACAGGCACCGTCTCCCAACAGGGGAGAGGGAAGTGGGGAGAGGGGCGGGGGAACCCGATCGCGGTCCTTCAACATCTGGACGATCGGCTGCCAGATGAACGCGGCGGACTCCGAGAGCTTGGCGCGAAGGTTGCTCGCCGCGGGCTACGTGGAGGACTCGCTCGAGCGCGCCGACGTCGCCATCCTCAACACCTGCGTCGTCCGCCAGGCCTCAGAGGAACGCATCTACTCCAAGCTCCACGAGCTGAAGGCCTGGAAGACGCCTGAGCGCACGATCGCCGTCACCGGCTGCATCGTGGCCAAGGAAGGCGACGAGCTTCATCGAAGGTTTCCACATCTTGATGCCGTGGTGCCGATCGGCGACTACGAGGATTTCCTGGCCGGCCTCGAGGCGCGGTACGACTACTCGCAGGGGGAGGCGCTGCCGCAATCAGGCCGCACCGGCATCAGCCACTACGTGCGGGTGATCCAGGGTTGCGACCACAACTGCACGTTCTGCATCGTACCGAAGGTCCGCGGCCGCGAGCGCCACGTGCCCATGGCCCAGGTTGTCGCGGAGTGCCGGAACGCAGTCACCGAGGGCGCCAGAGAGGTCGTGCTGCTGGGCCAGAACGTGGACGACTACCGCGATCCTGCAGGCCGAGGAGGCCTCGCTACGCTGGTGCGTGAAGTCGAGAAGATTCCCGACCTGAAACGGCTGCGCTTTCTCACGTCGCATCCCCAAGACCTGGAGACTGAGCTGCTCGAGGTCATGGCCGCAAGCGACATCGTGTGTCGCGAGCTCCAGCTGCCGGTTCAGTCGGGTGACGACACCATCCTCAAGCGCATGGCACGCGGATACCAGATGCGGCACTACCGGGCGATCGTGGAGCGGGCGCGAGACCTCATGCCGGACATCGGCCTGGTGACCGACGTCATCGTCGGCTTCCCAGGTGAGTCGGAGGCAGCGTTCCTGAACACGCGTGCTTTGCTCGAAGAGATCGAGTTCGACGTGGTCCACCTGGCCATGTACTCGCCGCGACCAGGCACGTTTGCCGCCGACCGGATGAAAGACGACGTTCCTGCCGATGAGAAGCTCCGCCGTCTCAACGACCTGCTGGCGCTCCAGCGGGACATCGCGGCGCGAAAGACCGCCCGGTGGATCGGACGCGACGTGGAGGTCCTGATCGAGGGACGGGACGAGCTCAACCGTCTCTACGGGCGGATCCGGCAGGGCAAGCGCGCGGTGGTGCTCCCTTCCCCGCTTGCGGGGAAGGTGCCGGGGATGGGCAGCGCCGGATGGGGACGCGGCGATATCGCCCCCGGCCAGGTGCTCAATGTGCGCGTCCTGCAGGCCACCGCCGGCCAGGTCTTGGGACTTCCAGCGGCGTGACTGGCGACGGGATCACTGCTCCAACCCCGGTGATGCGTCAGTACCGGGAGGCGAAAGAGCAGCATCCCGACGGAATCCTCATGTTCCGGCTCGGCGACTTCTACGAAATCTTCTTCGAGGACGCTGAGATTGCTGCTCCTGTCATGGGTGTGACGCTCACCTCGAGGCCTCTCGGCAAGAGCGGCCGCGCTCCGATGTGCGGGGTACCGCACCACGCGTGGCAGTCGTATGTCGGCAAGCTGCTGCGCGCTGGACACAAGGTCGTGATCTGCGACCAGGTGGAGGCTGCCGGCAAGCACAAGGTGGTCCGTCGCGACGTGACGCGCGTGCTGACGCCGGGGACCGTGGTCGAAGAGGCATATCTCGAGCCCTCGCGCACCAACTATCTCGTCGCGGCATGGACGCGCGGCGTGGACGCCGGCCTCGCCGCTTGCGAGGTGTCAACCGGCGAGCTGCTCCTGTGCCAGCTGCCGAGCGAGCGCTTGAACGCGGAGCTGCAGCGGCTTGCTCCTGCCGAGCTGCTGACACCACCGGACATCGAGGAGTACCGGTTCGACCCTGTGCGCGGACAGCAGCGCCTTCGGGACCTGCTGGGCATAGCCTTCCCGGCCTCGGTTGGCGCGGCCGAAGCTCCGCTCGCCGTCGGTGCGGCCGGGGTCGTGCTCGACTACCTGAAGCAAAACCAGACTCGCATCGCTCCAGGCTCCTTCACTGTTCGCACCTACTCGCCGGACGCGACCATGCCGCTGGACGCGGCGACCGTACGCAACCTGGAGCTGCCCGCGCTGGTCGAGCTGATCGACCGGACTCGGACGCCGATCGGCGCCAGGCGGCTGCGCGCGTGGCTGGGCGCGCCGATGCGAGACGCCGAGTCGATCGAGCTGCGCCTGGGCGCCGTGGCCGAGCTGGTCTCCTCCGCCGACCTGCGCGAGGCACTGGCAGCGGCGCTCAAGCCGGTTGGTGACCTCGAACGCCTGGTCTCCCGCGCGGCTCAGGGTCACGCGACCGCCCGCGAGCTCGTCGCGCTGCGCCGCTCGCTGGAAGCCATCCCGATCCTCCAGAAGGCGCTCGGTGCCTGCCGCGCCCTGGTCATCCGGGAGCTGGCGGGACAGATCAGCGAGGCGCCCGAGCTCGCTGAGCGGCTCTCACACGCCCTGGTCGAGGACCCACCTGCGGTCGCACGGGAAGGCGGCGCGATCCGGGCCGGCTTCGACGGGGAGCTCGACGGCATCGCGGAGGCCTCGCGCAGCGCGCGCGAGTGGATTGGCGCCCTCGAAGCTTCCGAGCGGCGCCGGACGGGGATCCGTTCGCTGAAGGTCGGCTTCAACAAGGTCTTCGGTTACTACATCGAAGTCAGCCACGCGAACGCGGTCGCGCTGCCGGACGATTACGTTCGCAAGCAGACGCTCACGGGCGCCGAGCGCTACCTCACTCCCGAGCTGAAGGAAAAGGAAGCGATCGTGCTCACGGCGCAGGAGCGCATCGCTGAGCGGGAGCTAGAGATCCTGCGCGACCTGGGCGCTGCCGTCGCAGAATCCGCTTCGATCCTGCGGTCCAGCGCGCAGGCCATCGGCATGATCGACGCCGTGCTCAGCCTGGCGGTCACGGCGGCCGAGCATGCCTGGCGCAGACCCGAGGTCAACGCCGGACTGAGGCTGAGCATCAAGAGCGGCCGGCACCCGCTGGTGGAACGAGGCCTGCCGGCGGGAGTCTTCGTCCCCAACGACCTGGAGCTTGACCCTGCCCAGGACCAGATCGTGATCCTGACCGGTCCCAACATGGCGGGAAAGTCGACCTACCTCAGGCAGGCCGCGGTGATCGTCCTTCTCGCGCAGTGTGGAAGCTTTGTCCCGGCGGAGAGCGCAGTCGTGGGGCTCGCGGACCGCATCTTCACGCGAGTCGGCGCCCACGACGACATCACTGCGGGCATGTCGACCTTCATGGTGGAGATGACTGAAACGGCAAACATCCTCAACCACGCCACACGATCGTCGCTTGTCATCCTCGACGAGGTGGGGAGGGGGACCTCGACGTACGACGGCCTATCGATCGCCCAGGCGGTGGTGGAGCACCTGCACGACTCACCGAAGCTCGGGTGCCGCACCTTGTTCGCCACCCACTACCACGAGCTCACAGCCCTCGCGGAACGACTCCCCCGTGTGTGCAACCAACGAGTCGAGGTCCTCGAAGATGGAGAGGCGGTCCGCTTCCTGCACCGCGTGGTGCCGGGTGGTGCCGACCGGTCTTATGGGATTCATGTGGCGGCGCTTGCGGGGCTTCCATCGGGAGTCATCGCGCGGGCTCGCCAGGTGCTCGAGGAGCTGGAGCGCCAGCGCCCACTCGAGCCGCCGGAACAGCAGCTAGGTCTGCCGATCGAGCTCGCTCCCGACCGGCTGCGCAAGCAGCTGGAGGAGCTCGAGCCCGACTCGCTGAGCCCACTCGAGGCACTGCAGAAGCTGTACGAGCTGCGCGCGAGGTTGTCCGAGTGAGCCAGCCGATTCACCTGCTCGCTCCGGAGGTCGCCGACGCGATCGCCGCCGGCGAGGTGATCGAGCGCCCCGCGTCGGTCGTCAAAGAGCTGGTCGAGAACGCTCTCGATGCGGACGCACGGCGCATCAACATCGACGTGCGCGGCGCCGGAAGGACATCGATCCGCGTCAGTGACGATGGCTCGGGCATCGCCGCGGACGAGCTCGCCCTAGCCTTCGTGCGCCATGCCACCAGCAAGGTGGACAAGCTCTCAGACCTTGACGCCATCGTCAGCTTCGGCTTCCGCGGCGAGGCGCTCGCGAGCATCGCTGCGGTGGCCGACGTCGAAAGCGCGAGCAGCGGGGCGACGATTCGAATCCGTGCAGGCGAGCTGGTCGAACAGGGATCAGGGCCCCTGCTGTCAGGCGTGACGGTCGAGGTGCGGGATCTCTTCGCCAACGTCCCCGCTCGATTGAAGTTCTTGAAGAGCGACGCAACGGAGGTCGCGGCCATCAAGGATGTGGTCGGCGCGTTCGCGCTGCTTCATCCGCACGTGCGATTTCACCTCACGATCGATGCTCGTGTCGCGGTCAGCACGACCGGTGATGGCGACCGGCGGCGGGCGATCGCGGCGGTCTTCGGCGCGCCGGTCGCGGCCGAGGTCCTCGAGATCGTCGGCATGCCGCTGGCCGCAGGCATGGTCAGCCAGCCCCGTCTGAGTCGCGGCAGCCGCGACGGGATCGTCGTGGCGGTCAACGGCCGGCCGATCAGCTCGCGTGCGCTCGTCTACGCGCTGGAGGAGTGCTATCAGGGCCGGCTCGAACGGGGACGCCATCCGGTGGCTGTGATCGACATCGGCATCGACCCCGAGCTGGTCGACGTCAACGTGCACCCGACAAAGAAGGAAGTCCGATTTAGGGATGAGGGCACCGTGTTCGCGGCTCTCCAACGAGCTGTGCGCGCCGCCCTCGACGGCAGCGAACCGTTCCGCTATCGGCCGCTGGAATCAACGCCCGCGGTGGCCGCGGCCCGAGGCACGCCCCTGCTGACGATTCACGAGGCGGCGAGCGCTCTTGCCACAGCCGAGCCTGCTGCCGCCAGTGGAGTCGAGTCGGCAGTGCTTCGTCCGATCGGTCAGGCCGGGCCCGGCTACCTGGTGGCCGAGGGCCCGCACGGCCTCGTCCTGGTCGACCAGCACGCCGCACACGAGCGCGTGCTCTACAACCGGCTGCTGGAGCGCCTCCGCTCGGGTCGCGGCATGAGCCAGCCGCTCCTCATCCCGCAGGCGGTGGACGTCGAGCCGGCATTGATCGCCGCGGCTGCAGACCATCGAGCGGACCTGGCCAACCTCGGGCTCGAGTACGAGGAATTCGGCCCGCGAAGCCTGCGGATCACCGCGGTCCCCGTCGAGATGCCCGCCGGCCGGGCGACCGCTGCAGTGCAGGAGACCCTGGCGGCGCTTGCCGAAAACCGAGGCGACGGCGCACTGGAGAAGGCCGCTGCCGCACTCGCGTGCCACTCGGCGGTCCGCTTCGGCGACGTGCTGGACACAGCAGAGCAGCGACGCCTGCTCGCCGACCTCGAGTCAACCGAGGAATCGGTCACGTGTCCTCACGGACGGCCGACCCGATTGCTGGTCGAGTGGCAGGAGCTGACGCGCCACTTCCGGAGAAACTACTAGAGGACGGAACGCCAAAGAAGAGGATCGGGAGCCAGGCTGCGTCCCAGATGAGCTGTGGAACGGGAAGTCCAAGAGGTAGCGTCTGCATCGTCGCGACGCCCGCGAGGAGCCACAGTCGGTGCCACAACGGGGGAGACGTGCGGAGGACAAACCAGGCGGCGAGGACCAGGCTGCTGTAGTCGTACACGTGGAGGTGAAACGAGGTCGCGAGGGATCCCAGCAACCCCACGGCGAAGACCACGTCGATCTCCGTGCGGCGTCGCCAGGCGATCGCCAAGGCAGCCGCACCCTGGACCGCCAACAAGGCATAGGTCACGGGCCCAAGACCGAACAGGTAGGCGAGCGTGAAGTAGGCGTGCGAAATGTCGGACTCGAGGTATTTCAGCGCTTGCCACCAGCTCAGCAGCCCGGACGATCCAAGCGCAATGATGCTTGCTCCGGCGAGCAGCGTGCATCCGGCCGCCCAGCCGATGAAAGGACGGTAGCGGCCGCTCACCAGCAGTGCGATCGGGACCAGGATCGCGACCTGCGGCTTCAGGCCGGTGGCCAGCGCGAGCGCCGCCCCGGCGGCGAAGGGCCGCTCGTCGCGGCAAAGCTTCCATCCGACGGCGACGAGCGCCAGGATGAGAATTGACGGCTGGCCGCGGTAGAAGGCGTCATAGACCGGCCATAAGGCCAGTGCTGCCAACAGAAGCGTGAACTTCGCCAACCCGGCATAGGGCGAGGTCACGTGCCAGGCAAGCACCAGGGCCATCAAGGCTAGCAGCGTCCAAATCGCGTAAGCCACCATTTCCGGGAATGCGATAAACGGCACGAACAGCCACGCCATTAGGGGAGGACTGGCGTAGACCGACGAGGATGTGATGGTGTTCTGTCCGGCGGGAAACTGCGTCGACAGTAATTGAAGCGTGGCGAGGTCGTATATGTGGGGCCAGCCGTACCGAAGTCCGGCCTCGGAGACCACGTACCAGATACGGGTGTCCTCGTGCACTGGATGAATGGCGAAAAGAACGATCCAGCGTGCGACGGAGTACGCCGCGCCCCAGCCCGCAGCAACGGTGGCGGAAGCAAGCCATAGTGGCGGACGCGAAGGCTGGGTGGTTACACGATTCATCCGGCTGCTCGTCGAATTGCAGGAGCTGATGCGCCGCTTCCCGAGAAACTAGCCACGGCGAGAATCCCCAGCCAGCCCGCGTCCCAAATCACCTGTGGAATCGGAAAACCCATGGTCACCGCTTGCATCGTGGCGACACCGATCAGCAGCCACAGACGATGCCACAACGGCGGCGAGGTGCGAAGAACGAGCCAACCGGCAATGACAAGCAGGCTGTAGTCCGACTCGTGAAGGTGGAAGCCGACCGCCACAGATCCAAGCACACCCACCGCAAACACGATCTCGAGCTGCGACCTCTGCCGTCGCGCGATCACAAGAGCTGCCGCTCCCTGGATCGCCCACAGCACGTAGGTCAACGCTCCGAAACCGAACAGGTAGGCGAGTGTGAAATAGGCATGTGCCACATCGCCCTGGACGTACTTGAGTGCCTGCCACCAGCTGATGAGCCCTGACGACCCAAGGGTGATGATGCTGACGATGCCCAGCAGGGCGCCTGCGGCGGCCCAGCCAATGACAGGCCGGTAGCGCCCACCGGCCAATAGCGCGAGTGGGATGAGTATCGTCACCTGAGGCTTGAGCGCCGTGGCCAGAGCCAGCAAAGCCCCGGCGGCCAGCGGCCGGTCCCGGGCGCATAACCTCCACGCCGTGGCCACCAGGGCCAGAATCAGGATCGTCGGCTGGCCGAGATAGAAAGACCACAGGACCGGCCATACGGCCAGCGCAAGCAGCAGAAGGGTGAACTTGGCCAGGCCCGCGTATGGGGCGGCGATGTACCAGGCCCATACCAGTGAGCCCAGCGACACCACCGTCCACAGCCCATAGGCCACAGGCTCCGGAACTAGGGTGAGTGGCGCGAAGAGCCACGCGAGCAGCGGGGGGTTGATGTAGGTGGCCGAGGTGTTGATTTGGTTCTGGCCGGCTGGGAAGGAGCTTGATAGCGATCGCAGCGTGGCGGGGTCATAAATGGTCGACCATCCGTACCGAAGCCCCGCCTTGGCGGCCACGTACCAGATGCGGGCGTCCCCGTGTACGGGAGATAGCGCGAAGTAGAAGATCCACCGCCCGATCGAGTAAACGGCGCCCCAACCGGCGGCGACCGTGCCTGCGGCAAGCCACAGGGGGGGGCGCGCAAAATGCCGCTTGTCGACGGCTGAATCGGTCAAATGCCCGCCCGGACGGCCGACCCGGCGGCTCGCCGAGCAGCGGGAGCTGACGCGCTTCCGAAGAAACTACTAACCGCGAGAATCGCCAGCCACCCTGCGTCCCACATCAGCTCAAGAGTCGGAGGGCCCAGGGTCACCGTCTGCATGGTGACGAGACCGACGAGCAGCCACAGGCGATGCCACAACGGCGGCGCGGTACGGAGAACGAGCCAACCCGCAAGGATCAGCATGCTGTAGTCCGCTTGGTGAAGGTGGAATGCGACCGCCACGGATCCGAGCACCCCGGCCGCGAACACCATCTCGAGCTCCGACCTCCGCCATCGCGCGATGACCAGCGCCACGGCCCCCTCGACCGCCCACACAACGTAGGTCAACGGCCCGAAACCGAACAGGTAAGCGAGCGTGTAGTAAGCATGTGCGGGGTCGCTTTCGAGGTACTTGAGCGCCTGCCACCAGCTCACCAGCCCCGGCGATCCAAGCGCGATGAGGCTGGCGATGCCCAGCAGGGCACACCCGGCGATCCAGCCGATGACGGGCCGGTAGCGCTCGCTAACCAACAAAGCCAGTGGAACGAGGATCACAAGGTGAGGCTTGAGCGCGGTGGCCAGCGCCAGCGCGGCTCCTCCCGCCAGTGGCCGGTCCGTGGCGCACAGCCACCACGCCGTGGCCACGAGGCCCAGCATCACGATCGTGGGCTGGCCGAAATAGAAAGAAAGCAAGACCGGCCACATGGCCAGCGCAAGCAGCAGAAGCGTGATCTTGGCCAGGCCTTTGTATGGCGCAACGATGTGCCAGGCCCATACCAGCGCTCCCAGCGACACCAGCGTCCACAGCCCGTAGGCCGCCGGCTCCGGAAACGCGGTGAGAGGCGCGAACAGCCACGCCAGGAGCGGAGGATTGACGTAGTTGACTGAGGAGCCGAAATGTTGCTCACCCGCCGGAAATGAGCTCGACAGAGAGCGCAGCGTGTCGAGGTCGTAAATGGACGACCAGCCGAACCGAACCCCTGCCTCCGCGGCCACGTACCAGATGCGGACATCCTCATGTACAGGAAAGAGCGCGAAGAAGAGAATCCAGCGTCCGATGGTGTAAACGGCACCCCAGCCCGCGGCGACCGCAGCCGCGGCGAGCCACAGGGGGGGCCGCGCAAATTTGTCTGGTTGCTTCACGCGACCTGGCTATTCTCGACCATGGGATGAAGCAGCCATAGCCCACGTTCCCGTCATCGTCGGCCCGACCGGCATCGGCAAGTCTCAACTGGCCTTTCAGCTCGCGCTCGAGCTCGGCGGCGAGATCGTCGTGGCGGACTCGAAGCAGGTTTACCGGCGACTGGACATCGCGACCAACAAGCCGAGCCTGGAACACAGAGAGCGCGTTCGGTATCACATGGTCGATTTCGTCGACCCCGCGGGGAGTTTCAACGCCGGTCAGTACGTGCAAGGAGCGCGAGACGCCATCGCAGGAATCGTCGAACGCGGTCGTGCTGTGGTCGTCGAGGGCGGAACCATGCTGTACGTGGACGCCCTCTGCGATGGCTTCAGCCTTACCGGCGTGCCGCCCAATGCCGAGCTCCGAGCTGAGCTTGAAGCCCTGGATGCATCTGCTCTCCGCGAGAGGTTGCTGGCCCTGGATGCCGACCCCGGCGTCGACGTGCAGAACCCGGTGCGGATCATCCGGGCGATCGAGGTGCTGCAGGCTGCGGGCCCTCCGCTGCGTCGCCTGCGCACCCGAACGCCTCCGACCTGGGAAGCCCTGCGTATCGGACTGACCGCGCCGCTTGACATGATCGATCGCAGGCTCGAGGAGCGCAGCCGCCGACAGGTGGAGCGAGGGCTGGTGGCGGAGACGCAAGCGGCCCTCGACGCCGGCGTTCCCGAGAGCGCGCCTGTGCTGACCGGCATCGGATATGCGGAAGCCCTGGCGCACATCCACGGTGACCTGACGCTCGACGAGCTGCCGCAAACGATGGCCCGGTCCAACCGACGGTACGCGCGACGGCAGCTGCGCTGGTGGCGGCGCGATGCGCGGGTCAGATGGTTCGAGATCGAGCCCGATCCATTGCCCGCTATCCTCAATTATGTGAGGTCCGCAGCATGAGCAAAACGGTGCACCCAGGCGCCGGCCGGCTCGCAAAGATTCCCCCTTATCTCTTTGCCGAGATCGATCGCAAGGTCCAGGAGAAGAAGAGGGCAGGGGTCGACGTGATCTCGCTTGGCATCGGCGATCCGGACCTGCCGACGCCGCAGCGCATCGTCCACGTTCTTCAGGAGGCGGCCGCCGACCCGGCCAACCACCGCTATGCGTCCTACTTCGGCCTGGCCGAGCTGCGCGAGGCCATCGCGGGCTGGTACGGGGAGAGATCCGGAGTGACGCTCGACCCGAGCACCGAGATCCTCCCCACGCTAGGTTCGAAGGACGGCATCGCCCACGTCCCGCTCGCGCTGGTCGACCCCGGCGACGTCGTGCTCGCGCCGGACCCGGGCTACACGGTTTACGTGACGGGAGCTTTGATGGCTGGCGCCGAACCTTACGCCATGCCACTCACGGCAGCCAACCACTGGCTGCCCGACCTGGACGCGATCCCGGAAGACGTCGCGGAGCGCGCGAGGCTGATGTGGCTCAACTACCCGAACAACCCGACGGCTGCAGTTGCCGACCGCGAGTTCCTCGCGCGCGCCGTTGCGTTCTGCCGGCGCCACGACATCGTCCTCTGCCACGACGCGCCGTACTCGGAGATCGCCTTCGACGGCTACCGGCCGCTCACTCTGTTCGAGATCCCGGGCGCGAAGGAGATCGGCCTCGAATTCCATTCCCTTTCCAAGACTTTCAACATGACCGGATGGCGCATCGGCTGGGTGTGCGGCCGGGCAGACCTGGTCGGCCTGATCGGCCAGCTGAAAACCAACATCGACTCGGGCATCTTCCAGGCTGTCCAGTGGGCGGCGATCGAAGCGCTGAATGGGGGAGAGCAGGAGACGCGAGCGGCGTGCGACGTGTACGCGAGGCGCCACCGCCTGGTCGCAGAGACGCTCAACGACCTTGGCTGGAGCATCCAACCTCCGCGCGCCACCTTCTATGTGTGGGCGCCGGTGCCGGCCGGTTATGACTCGATTGGATTTGCGAGCCACGTGCTCGACGAGGTGGGCGTGAACATCACACCGGGCGTCGGCTTCGGCGCGCACGGAGAGGGTTACTTCCGACTTTCTGTCACCGCACCGGACGCACGCATCGAAGAGGCGATGGCGCGGATGAGGAAGCTCAAGCTCTGATCACGACCAGGTCGCCGCGAGAGCGGGCTTATCTCGTCGGCGTTTTGCTTCCAGGCACGACCGCCGAATCTGTGCGCGAGCAGATGGTCGAGCTGGCCGATCTCGCACGCACCGCGGGCGCGGAGGTGGTGGGTTCGGACGTGCAGCGCCGAAGCCAGGTCGATGCAGCGCATTTCATCGGCATGGGCAAGGTCGAAGCCCTGCGCGAGATGAAGGTGGAGGGCGGCTTCGACGTCATCATGTGCAACGAGGACCTCAGCCCCCGGCAGCAGCGAAATCTCGAGCTCGAATTGAAGACCCGTGTGCTCGACCGCACCGAGGTGATCCTCGAGATCTTCGCTCAGCACGCCCGCACGCATGAGGGTCGCCTGCAGGTCGAGGCAGCACGTCTTCATCACCTACTCCCGCGCCTGATTGGCGCCTATGCATACGACCGACAGGTCGGTGGGCGGCGTGGCGGCGTCGGAGCCCGCGGCGGTTTCGGCGAGCAGCAGATCGAGGTCGAAAGACGGCGGATCCGCCGGCGGATACGAGACCTGGAGCGCGAGATCGAGCAGGTCCGCACCCAGCGTCACCAGCAGCGCACCGGCCGCCGCCGCGCCGCCCTGGAAACTGCCGCGATCGTCGGATACACCAACGCCGGCAAGTCGACGCTGCTGAACGCGCTGACGGGCGCTGGCGTCCGCGCCGAGCAGATGCTTTTCGCCACCTTGGATCCGACGACGCGAAAGGTCGAGCTGCCCGCCGGCCGCGAGATGCTCATCACCGACACCGTGGGTTTCATCCAGAAGCTGCCCACCGACCTCGTGGCAGCCTTCAGGGCAACCCTCGAGGAGGTGACCGAAGCCGACCTGATCATCCAGGTCCTTGATGTCAGCACGCCCGCCGTCGAAGAGCAGGCGGCGACGGTGGACAAGATCCTGGGCGAGCTCGGCGCCGCCGGCAAGCCGCGCGTAGTGGTTCTGAACAAGGTTGACCTCCTGGGGCCCGCATCGCGACGCCGGGCCATCGGCTTGCTTTCGAGCCGTTACCCGGGCGCGGTGGCGATCTCAGCGACCAACCGCAGCGGATTCAGCGAGCTGCTGGGCGCCATGGACCAGGCCAGTCGCGCCGACATCGTCAACCTGGAGATCCTCGTCCCCTACGGAAGCGAACGAGTCCTCGCCGCCCTACGGAAGGTCGGTGGGGTGGAGCGTACGGAATACGTCGAAGGCGGAACCAAGGCCTGGGGCTGGGTGCCCCGGCACGAGGCACGACGCTTCGAGGCCTATACCGCTAGCGGAACATCCTGATCACGCCGCGAACCACTCCGACCAGGCTCACGTTGGTGGTCACGATCGGTTCGTAGGCGGGGTTCTCGGCGACGAGCCGGACGTGGCCGTTGCCGCGCTCGAAGCGCTTGACGGTCGCGTCTCCGTCGACGAGGGCGACGACGATGGTTCCATTCGGCGCCTCTTGCTGAGGACGCACGAGCACCAGGTCACCGTCGAGGATGCAGGCGTTGACCATGCTGTCGCCGCGAACACGGAGAAGGAAGAAGCCTTCCTGCGCCAGGTCAGGGGAAAGCAGGATGTGCTCTTCGATGTTCTCCTCGGCCAGGATCGGGACGCCCGCTGCGACGTTGCCGACCACCGGGACTGAGACGGCGTTGCGCCTCTGCGTATCAACTTCCGCGTCTCGCACGAGCTGCACGGTGCGCGACTTGCTTGGGTCGCGGTGGATCAGGCCTCGCCGCTCGAGCTGATTGAGGTGGTTGTGGACGGTCGAGCTCGAGCTCAATCCGACCGCTTCGCCGATCTCGCGAACGCTCGGTGGATAGCTCCGGACACGGGTGACGTATCGGATGTAGTCAAGGATCTTGGTCTGCCGTTCGGTGAGTTGATCGTTCAATTCAGTTCCTCTTCTCCAGCGCGTAGTGGGGACGATGCCGGCCATGCTAGCAAACTTGCCCGTCGAGTGCAAACCTTTGTTCGATCGCCTTGACTTTCGAACGCCCGTTCGCTAACGTTCAGTGGCGAACAGATGTACGCCACTGGTTATGGGATCCGCCCGCTGCGCTCCGCCCGCCGGATCCGGCCCGTGGGCCGCCTGGCGGCCGTGATGCTGCTGGCGCTCTCGGTCAGCCTGGCCCTGGCTGTCGTGGCGCACGGCGGTACTGCGGCGCCGCAGGCCTCGACCCTCGTGGTGCAGCCCGGGGACACGCTCTGGTCGATCGCGGCCCAGCGCTACCCATCGGACGACGTGCGCGCCCGCGTGGAGGACATCGAACGGGCCAACGGCCTGAACAGCCCGCTGATCGAGGCGGGGGAGATGCTGCGCCTGCCGGCCTAGCTCGGATCCGAGTAGCCTCGAGGCGTGGAGGTCGTGCTCGTCACCAGAAAGGCCTGCCACCTCTGCGACGAGGCGCTGGCCGCCCTTCGCTCGCTGGGCGTCGAGCCCGAGCTGCGCGATGTCGACGCCGATCCTGCTCTCCACCAGCTTTATGACTGGCGCGTGCCCGTGGTCATGATCGACGGCCGCGTCGTCGCTGAGGGCCGCATCGACCGCGACATGCTCCGCAAGGCCGTTCAGCCGGCCTGAACCGGTCGGGAAGGGTCAGGTCCGCCCGGGCCCGGTCTCAGTTAATGCTAACGATATTAGTCCTTTAAGAAAGCATTGGGTCCGATTGGAGGCGCGCCCGGTGGATCTTCCGCGGCGAATGCATAGGCTGGGCGACAAACGCGTCGCTGCCTCGGTGATTCAGCTCGCGCTGAATCCAGTAGAGCTTCTCCTGCTCGTCAAGCCAGGCTTGCGGAAGGGGATATGGACCAAGAGTGCGGCGACCTCGCTGAAGCAGGTCGATCATCGCCAGAGCGTTGTCGCATTGCGGTGGCTTGATTCGCAGCCACGGCCGTATTCCGTTAAGGAAGGGCCTGGCCGACAGGCCGGTCCGGCACCTCCAGTTCCAGCACTGGCGGGAGTGTTCGGCCCTTGCCGAGACAGCGACAACCCAACCGCCCCAGGTCGTCTGCATCCAGTCGAGGACGCCACGATCTCGGTTGGCAACGACAATCTGAACGCCATATTGGTAACGGCCGCTTCTCGTCGAGAACGACCTGGCGATCGCGATGCAGCCTTCGCCGTCCACGAAGCCGGCGGCGTAGGCCCAGTCGGTGGCCTGCGGTTCAGCCAAGGGAGATCTGCCTAGGCGGAGCGCTGCAGAGCCGGCTCGGCGTCCAGGCCGCGCATGAAGATCTCCAGCGGCAGCGCCGCCATCTCGAAGTCTGAGCGCAGCAGCTCGAGATCGGCGCCGGCCTGCTGGACGCCGGCGATCGCCAGGTCCATCGTGCGGAGCGCCTCCCGGACATAGCGCTCCAGCGACTTGGCGGGCCGGCTGGCGAGGCTCTCACGGCGCCAGGCCTCCCTGACCTCAGCGGCGAGCTCCAGGAGCCTGGCGACCACCGAGGCGGCCCTCGGGCCCTCCTGAGGCTCCGACACGAGGCGATCCAACCCCTCGTCAAACGAGCGGATCAGACGCCTGAGCCGGACCTGGGTGCTTAAGGTACGCATGTTCGCAGTCACAGCATACCGAACAGGTGTTCGAAAGGCAACTGACTTGTGGCCCGGGGTGTTAAGGGCGAACGGCCCCCGAGCGGGATCAGCCGCAGGAGTCACGGAGCAAAGATCCGGCAGAGGCTTTCGGCCAGGGATTCGGAGTCCACTCCCGGGTGGGTGAGGAAGTAGCCCACGGCGTCACTGACCGCTCCGACTACAGCCCGCCCGAAGACCTGCGGATCCTTGTCGGCATAGAAAGGATCGTGGAGCATGGCGTGGCGGACCTCCTCCCCCACCGCGTCGGCGAACCGAGCCTGCAGCTCTTGCCGGATCTCGTCCACGCCCTGGCTCAGACCCACGGACTCGACGATC
>JBGQGS010000028.1:0-17298 GCA_041497555.1 Candidatus Dormibacteraceae bacterium
AGCTGTCCGGTCAGCTCGCGGTGGCCGTCAGGAAAGTGGTCCCCCGCGGCGGCGGTCAGCTGATACACGTTCTCGGGACGGCCGCGACCGTGCGGCGTCGCGGAGGCAACGGTCGCCAGGCCCGCGGCTTCCAATGCCTCGAGGTGGCGCAGCGCCCCCTGCTTGCTGACCTCGAGGTGCGCCGCGATCTCACCCAGCCGGGCATGTCCTTGCGTCTTCAGAAACGAGAGGATCGTCTCGCGTTTAGAGTCAACGTGCGCCCTGGGCGCGCTCGGCAAGTCCACGAGCTCATCGTACGAGTTTTTCAACACCCACGTTGAAATACCCCGCGCGGATACAGTCCGCAGGGATGGATCGGCTGCTTCTGCTCGCCGCGCGAGGCCTCCGGGCATTCGGCTTCGGGTTTGCCGCCGTGCTGATCGGGGTTCACCTTGAGAAGCGCGGCCTGTCGGCCGGGCTGATCGGGTTGACCCTCGGGCTCGGTCTGGCGGCCGCCTCCCTGTCCGGCCTGGCCAGCGCCAGCCTTGCCTCCCGGGTGGGGCGCCGGTACACCCTGGCGCTCTCCGGGGTCCTGATGACGGTGACCGGGCTCGACCTGGCGCTGGCCACCCAGCCCGTCCTCCTGGTCGCCTCAGGCCTCACAGGGATGCTCGGTGCCGCCAGCGTCGACCTCGGACCGTTCGCTTCGGTCGAACAGGCCGTGCTGGCGGAGGCGGTTGCACCGGCCGGTCGGAACGTGGCTTTCGCGCGGTACTCGTTGACGGCGGGACTGTTCAACGCGGCGGGCGGCCTGGCCGCGACCGTGGCGACCGGTGCGGGGGGGACGCAGGCATTCTTTCTTCTCTATGCAGGGATCGGCCTGGCAACCGCCGCGCTGCCCCTCTTCATGACCGAACGCGTCGAAGCTCCCGTCGCGGCGCCGGCCTTCGGCTCGTTCAGGCCCCTGGCCGGGCTGGCCGCGCTTTTCGCCCTCGACTCGTTGGGCGGTGGCTTCGTGGCGAACGCGGTGATCGCGTTCTGGCTGCACGTCAGGTTTGGAGCCGGCGCCGGATTGCTCGGGCCGGTGTTCGCGGCGGTGGCCATTCTTCAGACACTGTCGTACGAAGCCTCAGGGCGCCTGTCCAGCCGCTTCGGCCTCGTCAACACCATGGTCTTCACCCATCTGCCGAGCAACGTGCTGCTCTTGCTCGTCCCGTTCAGCCCGAGCCTTCCCTGGGCGGTCGGGCTCCTGCTGGCACGCTTCGCTTTGTCGCAGATGGACGTACCCGCCCGCCAGGCCTACGTCGTGTCGATCGTTCCGCCGGCCGAACGGGCAGGCGCCGTGGCGATGACGGGCGCGGTCCGCGGCGTCGCTCAGTCGTTCGGACCCGCCCTCGCGGGGATCGCCATCGGGGCGGCTGCTTTCGGCCTGCCCTTCTTTGCGGGCGGAGCCCTGAAGATCGTCTACGACGTCGCTCTCTTCGGCGCGTTCCGCAATCGCCGGGCGGAGCACGAGAGCTAACGTCTTCGCATGCCGGAGGACATGAGCTCGCTCGACGGCGCCGAGCTCGAGCAGCGGGTCGTCGCCATCCGGGAGCGGATGCGCCCGCTCGAACAGGACCTGGCCGCCCTGCGAGGTGAGCGGGACGTCCTCCTCACCGAGATCCGGCGGCGCGAGCGCAGCGCACATCGGACCTCCCGCGCCGACGTGAAGGCGGCGATGACAGAAGGTAGGTTCCCGACGGTGGCCGAGCTGGTCGCCGGCAGCGATGCGGGATCACTCGACGATTACGTGTTCAACCTGAAGACAGGAGGCGAGGTCAGGCTCGGGTTCCCGGGTGCCCGCGCGCAGAGCCTGACTTTCAC
The DNA here is from genome assembly GCA_041497555.1 of Candidatus Dormibacteraceae bacterium. Taxonomy (GTDB): domain Bacteria; phylum Chloroflexota; class Dormibacteria; order Dormibacterales; family Dormibacteraceae; genus Palsa-870. The sequence continues at coordinate 1,846 of JBGQGS010000028.1, forward strand.
CGATGGCCGCAATGTCGCCCAGGCCACCGACCTGGTTCGGGCGGCCGAGCTTTACGCGGCGGGCTGGGAGCTGGGAAGTGCCGGGCGCCCCGGCGTGAGGGTGCACTTTCCGGGCACGCGTCAAGAGCGCTTGATGCCCGCCGACGAGGTGTATGCTCGCCCCGGCGACCGCATGCGGGGGTGAGGGCGTCTGAGCGATGACTGAGATGCAAGCCATTCCGCGCCCACGCGGCCCTCACGGGGCCTGTGGGCTCTAGCCGCCGGCGGGCGCGACCTCGAGTGTTGACCCGATGATCGCTGTCGAGCGCCCCGCGCCCCAGCCCGGCGAAGCCGCTCAGCCGGCCGAGCCAGGCCACGCCCAGCTACCGGCAGGCGGCAGCTCACACCAGGCGCCAGCCAGGCGCGCCTGGCTGAAGCATTCCGAGCTCGGCAGCAAGGTCTCGGCCCTCTTGCTAACGGTGGCCCTGCTGGCCGGCATCGGTGGCAGCGCGGGTCTCCTCGACAGCAGTATCGCCCTGGGACTGCAGGGCAGGGCCGCTGCGCTCCACGAGCGCTGGGCGGTCATGAGGGCGGACGGCATACCGGAGTCAGACCTGGCGGTCCTGGAGAAGGAATGGGGTTACACCCAGAAGATCAAGTTCCTCGGCGTGGGGACCGTTTTCTGGTGGCCCGGGGCGAGCGCGATCGTCGACCGCTGGCAGGTGGAAGCCGAAACGATCTGGGCGCGCGACCTGCGGCTGTACCGAAGCGGCGCGTTGGCGGCCGACCAGGACCTTCACCAGGCGCTCGGCACCGAGTCCTGGGTGCAGCGGAAGGCCAGGCTCGACGCCCTGGCCGCGGCGGCGACTCCTGGTGAGTTTGCCGCGCTTGGCACGGACTGGGACCTGGAGGCGAGGTTGGTCCCTATCGATCGAAGCATCGCCTCGGCGACTGGAGCGCTGGCGGACGAGGTGCTTCAAGCCAAGAACCTCGCCATCCGCAGTGACCCCGCGCCGGACACCCTGCTGCGCGCAGACGCCTACAGCCAGATGGGTGCGTTGGACCGGATGGCCCGCGCGGAGCTCCTCACTCGAAGCCTCAGCAGCGTGCGGAAAGATCTGCAGGGGCGGCTCGACGCTGCAGGCACCACGCAGCAGGCGTTCAATCACGCGGCCAACGAAATCTACGTCGCGAGCCTTTACGGCATCGACCTGTCGAGCTACCAGCCGCGCATCGATGGCAACCGCGGGGCTTTCACGAACGCAGCCACGGTGGCCGAGTTCAACCGGATCACCGGTGACTTGAACCAGATCTCATCCGATGCGGACGGTGCGATCAACGCCGCGCTCAGCACCACGCACATCATCTCGGGCGTCACTTTCTACTACCAGGACCACTCGTTGAGCTGCGAGGAAGCCGCGACTTCGATGGCGCTCACGCACCAGGGCATCTATTTAAGCCAGGACCAGATCCTCGCCGAGCTCGGAGCGGACCGCAGCCCGATGTACGTTGACTCTTCCGGCCGCGTGCGCTGGGGCAACCCGTACCTGACTTTCGTCGGCAACGTCAACGGCAGCGAAAGCAACTTCACCGGGTATGGCGCGTACTGGCCGCCGCTGGTGCGGATCGCGCGCGCGCACGGGGCAAGGCTCATCGCTTACGGCTCGATGTCGGCGGCGACGGTCTACGCGCGGGTCATCGCCGGACACCCGGTCGTCGCTTTCGCGACGTGGGACTGGGCCTGGCACCCGCGTCGCGACTACCTGAGCTTCGACGGCCAGTGGATCCCGTTCATCGGTCCGTATCAGGCGTCGCACGTCTACACCGTGGTCGGCGTAAGCCCGAGCTCAGTCCTGGTCAACGACCCCATCCGCGGCCAGTACTGGATCAGCAAGGGGGCCTTCGAGGCCGGCTACTCGGACTTCAACGAAGCCATCGTTTTTGCCTAGAGGGCACGGCCCCACCGGCCCTTCGGGCCACCTCCCCGGCAGGCGGGGAGGTCTTAGCGCTTAAGCGTTGGCGGCGGGGGCGAGGACGAGGAACACCCGCCCGGTGTTCAGGCTCGGGTAAGCCTGGTCGAGGTCGTCGATGGCGTGCATCAACTGGTCATAGCTGATGGGGTAGCCGTGGCCTCGCGTCAACCCGGGGTCGTTGAGGATGTATTGGTCCGACCCGTTGTAGCCCACCACCACGATGTAGTGCGAGACCGACCAACCCGCCTGCTCATAGTGGCTGCTGTAGCCGGGATAGTTGGGGTTGCCCAGGCCGTGCGTACGCACGCCGATGATCAACGGTCGGCCCAGCGCCAGCTGCTGCTTCATGTTCAGGCGGTCGGAGGGCAGGATCTTGTAAGCCCAGCCCAGGTTCTTCTGGGCGACCTCGCCGATCTGCTGGCTGGTGAGGTCCACCGCCGGCTTCCAGGCCGTGATCTGGTTGATCGCGGCGTCCGCCGTGTGAGGATCGATCAACCCGCCCGAGTGGTCGCCGCGCAGGTAGCGATCGACCATGACGAGGCTCGCCTCCTCACAAGTGTGCTGGCGGTCCGCCCAGTTGTTCAGCGGGGCCTGCGAGGTGAACGGGACCGGGAGGATGACCGCTGCAGGCAGATTGACCGGCGGCTGGTCGCTGGGGGTCGCGTTGGTGAGATCGATCGGGACCAGGTCGGGCGTGACGTAGCTGATCTGCGGGCCCGCCCCGAAAAAGGCGAAGTACACGCCCGCCCCGACGCCGACCATGGCGACGAGGCCAAGCCCGATCAACCACTTGAGGGCTCCCAGCATCGCTACCTAGAACCGCCCAGGCAGGGGAAAAGTTGCGCTTTGGGGAGGAGTCGTCTGGATTCCATGCTCGGGAGCGTCCGAAGTATACCGGCGACTTTAGATCTCTAAGCCCGAACCAGATTCAGTGCCCGGCACTCAACGAGGGACAGGTCTTGCAGCTGATAGCACGGCAGCCGAGCCGGTTCCCTCTCATATAGATTGTCGCCGTGAGCGAGCAGGCTGCCGGCGCCGCGGCGCAGCTCGGCACGCGCGCTGTGAGCAACTCGCTCGTCATCCTCGGGGCGCGGACGGTCTCGCGCCTGGTTTCCCTGGTCGTGGTGATCGTCCTCGCCAACGCGCTCGGCGATACGGCCTACGGGCGCTACACGACGTTGATCGCTTACTCGGCGCTCGTGTCCGTGATCGCGGACCTCGGTTTCAGCCCGCTGTACACGCGCGAGGCGGCGCGCAACCAGCAGGAGCTGGGCGACTACCTCGGGACGCTGTTGCTGCTGAAGCTCGTGCTCGCCGCCGGGGCCGCCGTGATCCTGGCACTCGCCCTGGGCCTGGGTGCGGGGCTGAGCTCCTTGATCATTCCCGGCGCCGCGCTGCTCATCGCCACCGCATACGCGAACCTCCTGCGCAACACGTTCTATGCGGTGGGCCGCGCTGAGTTCGACGCGGTGGCGATCATCGCGGAGATCGCCATCCAGGGCGGGCTGATCATCTTTGGCTCGCGGCACCACGCAGGCGTGAGCTTTTACGTTTGGGCATACGCCGGGTCCTTCCTTTTCACCATCGTCTACTCACTCGTCGTCATCCGGGTCTTCCATCTCGGACGGGTGCGGCTCGGCCTCGACCCCAAGCTGGTGCGCCGCTGGTTCCCTCTCGCGCTGCCCTTCGCCTACACGGCCTTTCTGACCAACCTCTATTTCCGGGCTGACATCCCCATCCTCCAGCACTTCCGCTCGTTCGCTGAAGTCGGCTGGTACACGTTCGCGTACAAGCCGTTCGAGGCCCTGCAGTTCATACCGCTTGCCATCCAGGTGGTTGTCTATCCGCTGCTGGGCGTCTACTTCGTGACCGAAATCTCGCGCCTGAAGCTCGCTTATGAGCGGTTCTTCAAAGTCCTGGTGCTGCTCGGCTGGCCGCTGACAGTCGGGACGTTCGTGCTGGTTCATCGGATCTCCGGCCTGTTCCACCTGTACACGAACTCCGAGCCGGCCTTGCGCATCCTGGCGGTCGCCATCGTCTTCCTCTTCGCCAACTCGGCCTTCTACGCCATGCTCAACGCGATCAACCGCCAGCACCTGAACGCTTGGGCGACAGGGCTGGCCGCGGCGATCAACATCGGCCTCAACCTGATCTTCATCCCGCTTTACGGCTACCTGGCAGCTAGCACGACCACCGTGGTCACGGAGGCTGCGCTGTGCGCCTTCGGATGGTGGTTTGTGCAGCGAAACCAACCTGAGCTTCGCCTGGCCGTGATCAGGATCAGCTGGCGGATCCTGCTGGCCGGGGCCGTGATGGGCGTGGTGCTCTATCCGCTGAGCCGGTACTCGATCTTCGTCAGCCTACCCGCCGGAGGCGTGGTGTATCTCGTCGCGATCTACCTGATCAAGGCGATCGATCCCGATGAATGGCGGCTGGCCCGCGAGGGGTTGCTCTCACGGCTGAGGTCGAGCCGGACCGCGTAACCCCCGCTCGCCCTGGGCCGTTGGTGACTATGGGAATCGTAGAATCTACGCGCCCCCAGACATGTCTCGAAACATTCCCGCGAAGATCACGACCAAGGGGGGCCACCGCCCTCGAGCCCGCATCCATGCGGCGTGGTCGCCGATCGGGCAGAAGATGCGTCGCACCGCACTGGTCCGCGGCCTCGGTGCGGCGCTCGGGGTGCTCCTGGTGATCGGATTCGCCGCCGACGCCTACGCCCAATCCTTCTTCGACAGCCTGCCCTCGATCCAGGGCCTGGACAGCGCCGCGTTCGCCGGCGACACGATTATCACCGCCAGCGACGGGACCCTACTTGCCGACGTGGGGAACCATGGCGATCACCGGCTTGCCGTGAAGCTCAGCAACGTCGCGCCAGTGATGGTCCAAGCCACAATCGCGATCGAGGACAAGGGCTTTTACACGAACCCCGGCTTCGACATCGCCGGCATCATCCGCGCCGGCTTCGACAACCTGCGAGCGGGCCACGTCGTCGGCGGTGGCAGTACCATCACGCAGCAGCTCGCCAAGCAGCAGTTCCTCGCGCCTGACCAGACGGTGAGCCGCAAGATCAGGGAGCTGGCTCTCGCCTACGAGCTGGCCCAGGCCTACAGCAAAGACCAGATCATGGAGCTCTACCTCAACAAGAGCTTCTACGGCTCGCAGTCGTATGGGGTTGAGGCGGCCGCCGAAAGCTACTTCCACATCCCGGCCGCCAAGCTCGACCTCGCGCAGGCCGCGGTGCTCGCCGGTTTGCCGCAGGCGCCCACCGAGTGGAACCCCGTGCTGAATCCCGACGCAGCCAAGCTGCGCCAGACCGAGGTGCTGCAGGCCATGGTGCGATCGAACTTCATCTCACAGGAGGACATGGACAAGGCGCTGGCTGAGAAGCTCGCCTACCAGGCGCCGATCAACAGCTTCCTCGCGCCCCACTTCGTCGACTACGTGCTGGCCGAGCTCCGTCAGCTTGGCTTCCAGCCTGGGATCCAGCAGCTGAACGTGAAGACGACGCTCGACTATCACATGCAGCAGATCGGTGAGAACGTGGTCAGCAGCAACCTCGCCGCCAACCTGTATCGCGACCGCCGCGGCCAGCTGTCCTCAGGCATGATCGCCGAGGATCCGAAGACCGGCGAGATCCTCGTCATGGTCGGGTCGCCGAACTACAACGCGTCCGCCGGCCAGATCAACTACACGACGATCCCGCGCAACATGGGCTCGTCCATGAAACCGTACACGTACGGCGCGGTGATCAACGCGCGTGCGGCGACGGTCGACACGCCGGTGTACGACGGCCCGAGCCCTCTCGTCTACAAGGACGCGTACAGCACCACGAACTTTTTTAACTACGACGGCAAGACGCACGGGGTGCTGCCACTGAAGAAGGCGATGGGCAACTCGCTCAACATCGCGGCGGTCAAGGTCGAGCTCTCGATCGGTGTGCCCGCCGTCCTCACCTACATGCGGAACCTCGGCGTGATGCCCAGGTACGTCAATCCTGACGGTACGTATAACCCGACGGCCCCGGGCGATGAGTACGGCCCATCGCTCACGCTGGGCGGCTACCCCGTCTCGCTGCTCGAGCACGTCAGCGGCATCGCGACCTACGCGGACATGGGCGTGTACCACTCGCCTGAATCGATCCTCACGGTGACCGACTCGCACGGCAAGGCGCTCTACCAGACCCACCCCGACCAGCGTGCCCGCCTGGCGGTCGACCCGGCGGTCGCGTTCATCATGGCCCAGATCATGGCCGACGACCAGAACCGGTGCATGATCTTCGGCTGCAACAGCGCGCTTCACTGGAGCGACCGCACCGTCGCGGCGAAGACCGGCACCACCGACAATTTCAAGGACGCCGATACGATCGCCTTCACGCCCGACCTTGCTGTCGGCCTGTGGGTCGGTGACATCCTGAGCAACGCGTACACCATGATCAACGGCTCCGATGGCGTGTTCGTGGCCTCGCCCGCAGTGCACACGTTTGTCTCGCAGGCGCTTGCGGGAGTACCGGGCAACCGCTGGTTCACGCCGCCGCCGGGAGTCGTCGCGGGCGCCAACAACAGCTGGTTCCTGACCGACACCACGAGCATCGCCAAGCTGCCGGGCGACAACCCACCGAGCCCGACGCCCGTCCCGGTCAACTACAACGTCCCGCCCGATCCGGGCACGGGCCCCGTGCTGGCGAGCCCACCTCCGAGCCCGAGCCCAAGCCCGAGCCCAAGCCCGAGCCCGGGGCAGGTTGATCAATATGGTTGTGTATTTCCGCTGGTAGGGCCTAAGCCGTGTCACTAGGCGAGATCAACTAGGGCCGACCCCCGCGCGTCCGTAGAATCTCGCGCTGATGGCTGCGATCCACACGAACTCCGAGGCGGCGCCGTGAGTTCGCAGGGGCCCCTCAAAACCGCCCTGTCCGTCGTCACGGAGCAACTGCCCAAGAGCCAGGTGAGCATGACCATCGAGGTCCCGGCCGAGCTGGTCGACGCGACCTATGAGCGCGTGCTCAACCGCCTGGTCTCGCGGGCGAAGATCGAAGGCTTCCGTCCCGGCCGTGCGCCGCGCGCCCTCGTCGAAGCGCGCCTGGGCCCGGCGGTGGTGCGCGAGGAGGTCGTCGAGGCGATGGTCCCCGAGGTGATTCGCCAGGCCCTCGAGGAGAAATCGATCGACCCCATCGACACCCCCGACGTCCAGGTGCTCGAGCTCGAACGCGGCCGGCCTGCAAAGCTCAAGGCGACGATCAGCGTCATGCCTGAGGTGATACTCGCCGACGCGTCGAGCCTCAATCCAACCTCCACCTCCATCGAGGTCACCGACGAGATGCTGGAGCGTCGCCTCGAAGACGTGAGGCAGCCGATGGCGGAGATCACTCCGGTGGAGCGCGAGGCGAGGTTGGGCGATCTTGCAGTCATCGACGTCGAGGTCGAGGTCGACGGTGAGGTGGTCGAGTCAGAGACCCGCAAGTCGATGGAAGCCGAGCTCAGGGACGGTGTACTTCTTCCCGAGCTCCTGGCGGTCCTGCCCGGAACATTCGTGGACGAGAATCGCGAGGCCAGGGTCACGTTCCCGGAGACATACGGCGAGCCAAAGCTTGCGGGCAAGGAGGGGACGATCCGGGTCACCGTGCGTGGCGTCAAGGAGAAGGTCCTCCCAGCCCTCGACGACGCCCTGGCCAAGACCCTGAGCAATGGCGCCCAGGAGTCTGCCGAGTCGTATCGCGCGGCCGTGCGCGCCGAGCTGGAAGAGTCCGCCAGTGCGATGGCCAGGCTCGAACGCGAGCAAGCCGTGGTTACAGCGCTGGTCGAGGCATCGAGCGTGGAGGTTCCCCAGGCGCTGGTCGACCGCGAGCTGACCAGCCAGCTGGAATCGATGGAGCGAAGCCTCAACCGCCAGGGACTGAGGCTCGACCGGTACTTCGAGTACCTGGGGAAGACGCTGGACCAATGGATGGCCGACCAGAAGCCAGACGCCGAGGCTCGGCTGAAAGTCGACCTGGTGCTGGCGGAATTTGCCCGGCGCGAGAACCTGGACCCCTCCGATGAGGACGTGATCAATTTCCTCGAGGAGCAGGCGGCCAAGGACGATGAGCTGAAGGACCAGGTGGCGGAGCTCAAGAAGAGCCCAAGCGCGCGGCGCTACTTCGCTTCCAGGCTTCGCCGGCTGAGAGTCCTGGAGCGCCTGGTCGAGGTCGCCGGGTCACCGAGTTGACGGAACCCGCGGACGGCCTGTCTAGAATGACGTTGTGCGGGACATGAGACAGATACAGCAGCCGTCCGGGTACCTCGTGCCGATGGTGGTCGAGAACACCGGCCGGGGTGAGCGGGCTTTCGACATCTACTCGCGACTGTTGAAGGAGCGCATCGTCTTCATCGGCACTCCGGTCGACGACCAGGTCGCAAACCTGATCGTGGCGCAGCTGCTCTACCTGCAGTCAGAGGATCCGGACAAAGAGGTCTCTCTCTACATCAACAGCCCGGGCGGCCAGGTCACTGCGGGGCTAGCCATCTACGACACCATGCAGTACATCCGCCCGCCGGTCTCCACGATCTGCATCGGCATGGCGTACTCCATGGCTGCGGTGCTGCTCGCGGGCGGGGCGCACGGACAGCGATACGCGCTGCCTCACGCGAACATCCTCATCCACCAGCCATGGGGCGGCATGCAGGGGCAGGCCACCGACATCCAGATCCACGCCAAGGAGATCCTGCGCACGCGCGAACAGCTGAACCAGATCCTCGCGAAGCACACCGGGCAGAAGATCGAGAAGGTGACGCTGGACACCGAGCGCGACTACTTCCTCACGTCGGAAGCGGCCAAAGAGTACGGGTTGATCGACGACATCATCCTCACCCCGACCAAGCCGACCGACAAGGACAAGGCGAAGGACAAAGAAGGCGAGAAGGAAAAGGAGAAAGTAGCGGCGGGATGATCTTCCGACGCAAGGGCACGAGCGGCGAGGTCAAAAGGCACCGGCCCAAGTGCTCGTTCTGCGGCAACTTGCATGGTCAGCGCGGCGTGAGGCTCGTCGCCGGCTCGGGAGTTTTCATCTGCAGCGAGTGCATCAGCCTTGCCAACGAGATCCTCTGGGGCCATAATCCCCCGGCGCCTGCCTCGTCGTGATGCGCACAGGGAAGCACCGATGAACGAAAGGGAAGACCGCCGCCGCTACACGCGCTGCTCCTTCTGCGGGAAGGGTCAGGACCAGGTACGCAAGCTGGTCGCGGGCCCTGGCGTCTTCATCTGCGACCAGTGCATCGACCTCTGCCAGGAGGTCCTCGAGGACGACAACCGCTCGGCCGGCACGAAAAAGACGAAGACCGGCTTCATCCCGAACCCCAAGACCATCTGCGCCGCTCTCGACCAGTACGTGATCGGCCAGGAGCGCGCGAAGAAGGTTCTGTCCGTGCAGGTGTACAACCACTACAAGCGGATCTCCGCGTCGAAGTCCGTGGGCGACGTCGAGCTGACCAAGTCGAACGTGCTACTGGTCGGACCCACGGGCTGCGGAAAGACCTACCTCGCGCAGACGCTGGCGAAGATCCTCGATGTCCCGTTTGCGATCGCGGACGCGACGAGCCTCACCGAGGCGGGGTACGTCGGCGAGGACGTGGAGAACATCCTGCTGCGGCTCATACAGGCCGCCGACTTCGACATCAGCCGCGCCGAGCGCGGAATCATCTACATCGACGAGATCGACAAGATCGCCCGCAAGTCGGACAACCCTTCGATCACGCGTGACGTCAGCGGCGAGGGCGTCCAGCAGGCACTGCTCAAGATCCTCGAGGGCACGGTCGCCAACGTCCCGCCGCAGGGCGGGCGCAAGCACCCGCACCAGGATTTCATCCAGATCAACACCACCAACATCCTGTTCGTCTGCGGCGGCGCGTTCGACGGGCTGGAGAAGGTCGTCGAGCAGCGCATCGGCCGGCGGGCCATCGGTTTCGGGGCGCCGCACACCAAGGTCGAGCGCAAGGCCGTGTCCGAGACGCTCAAGCACCTGCAGCCCCAGGACCTCTTGAAGTACGGGTTCATCCCGGAGTTCATCGGCCGCCTGCCGATCATCGTTACGTTGCACCACCTCGACCAGCAAGACATCGTGCGCATCCTCACCGAGCCGAAGAACGCGCTCGTCAAGCAGTACCAGAAGTTCTTCTCGCTCGACAATGTCGAGCTCGTGTTCCAGACGGGCAGCCTCGACGCGATCGCTGAGCTTGCCCTGCTTCGTGGCACGGGCGCTCGCGCCCTGAAGTCGATCATCGAGGAGGCCCTGCTCAACTCGATGTTCGAGATCCCGTCCCGTCCGGAGATCAAGCGCTGCCTGATCTCCGAGCGCTCGATCCGCGAGGCCCTCGAGCCCGAATTCGAGCTGAGTGACGAAGGCGAGGGGCCGGCGAGGCTGGTCGGAGAGTCGGCCTAGTGCCAAATGTGGGCGGGAACGTCACCTAGCCCTCCAGGCGTCGCCCCGGTTCTGTTGGTTGCCCCCCATCAAAACCCTCTGTTAAGAGCGTTGATCTCGCGAACATTCGTTCGTAACCTGGCGGCATGGCTCATGCTGCAGCAGAGGTCGTCGCGTTTGTCGCCTCCGTAGAGCGCTTTTGCTTGCAGCCAACACGGGTCGGCGGGCCAGAGCTAGCCGCGGACATGGTGGAGCTGCGGCGAGGCGCGGACCTGGTCGAGCTCAAGTTCTCGGAGCTGGCGGCGGCCTTTGCCGCCACGAGCGAGTACGACGAGCAGGGATCGGTGTCCCCGATCCAGTGGATCCGCTTGAACTGCCACATGAGCGCCGGCGCCGCCGCCGACAGGGTCGCGGTTGGAGAGCAGGTGGCGAGCCTGCCGCAGGCCACCGAAGCGATGGCTGAAGGCGAGATCGGCTTTCCGCATCTGGCATTGATCTCACGCACCGCGACCGCGCTCGCAGAATCCGACACCGCCAGACCCTTCGACGAGAGCCAACTCTTGAACAAGGCGCGCGATTTCAGCGTCGGCCGCTTCCGGGACTTTTGCCATCACGTGCGTCACGCCGCCGACCCTGACGCTTACGCCGCCGAACAGGCTGAGGGGGTCGAAGCGCGCTCGCTGACCCTGAGTCCCGGTGCGGGCGGCATGGTCTGGCTTCGCGGGGTGCTCGATCCAGAGGGCGGCGCCGTGCTGCGCACCGGGCTCGAACCCCTCGCCAGGCGCACGGGAAAGGAGGACGACCGCAAGCGCGATCGCCGCTTGGCCGACGCCCTGGTCGCAATCGCCAACCATTCGCTCGACAACGGCTGGCTGCCGCAGCGGGCGACGCAGAGGCCTCACCTGCAGGTCACGACGACGTTGGAGACGCTGGTTCAGCGCGCCGGCGCCCCAGCGGCAGACCTCGAGTTCTCGCTGCCGATTTCGGGTAAGGCGGTCGAGCGGCTGGCATGCGACTGCAGCGTCACCCGCATCCTGCTCGGCTCGGACTCGGCTGTAATCGACGTCGGTCGCTCGAAGCGAGTCGTTTCGCCGGCGACGCGGCGAGCCCTCAACGCGCGCGATCGATGCTGCCGCTGGCCGGGTTGCGACCGGCCGGCCTCCTGGACCTCCGCCCATCACGTCGTGCACTGGATCAAGGGCGGCGGCACGGACCTGCCCAACCTGGTTCTGCTCTGCTATCGCCATCACTGGATGGTGCACGAGGGCCGCTGGCAGCTGGTCAAGGCCGATGAGGGCGCCGAGCGCGCGCAGGGCGCACTTTTCAAGATTCTCGCGATCCCGCCGAGCTCAGACCTGTTCGCCGCGGCGCGAAGTCCGGGCGGCAGCGCCGCCGCCTGATCGTCGCCGCGGCTCTGTTACGTCAGGGAATTGGCCGCGTATTCTTCGGCTGTGGAAGACCTCCGCGGGAAGACCGTGCTGCTCACCGGTGCGTCGACGGGTCTCGGGCCGCACATCGCTCGACGGCTGCACCAGGCGGGCGCCAGGTTCGTCCTTTCGGCGCGCAACGAAGAAGCTCTGAATCGCCTGGCCAAGGAGCTCGGCGAATCCCGCGTCATCGTCGCCGACCTGTCTCGGCTTGGTGAGGCGGAGCGGCTGGCGAGAGAGGCCGGGGACGTGGACGTGCTGGTCTCCAACGCGGGGGTGCCGGCCAGCGGGCGGCTCGCCACGTTCAAGGTCGCGGAGCTGGACCGCGCGATCGCGGTGAACCTGCGTGCTGGCATGGTGCTCGCGCATCAGCTCGCGCCGGCGATGCTCAACCGCAAAGGCGGACACATTGTGTTCATCTCGTCCATCGCGGGGATAGTGCCGGCGGCGGGCTCCACCGTGTACAACGCAACCAAGTTCGGCATCCGCGGATTCGCTCTGGCGCTGCGCGAAGAGCTGTTGGAGACGCGGGTCGGTGTCTCGGTGATCTGTCCGACCTTCGTCAACGAGGCCGGCATGTGGGCTGAGACTGGCCTCAAGGCGAACCCTATGGCCGGGGAGGTCTCGCCGGCGCAGGTGGCCGATGCTGTTTGGTACGCGATCACCAGGAACCGTGCGGAGATCGACGTCGTGCCCCTCCACCTCAAGGCTAGCCTCAAGGTCCAGGCTCTTGCGCCGGGCCTGTTCGCGACCGTTGCACGCGCGACCGGCGCCTCGAAGCCAAGCGAGGAGCTGGGCGAGCGCCAGCGCAATAAACGCTAGACTTTCAAGCAACATGAGCCGGACCGAGAACGTATCCGTACACTCGCCGGCTCAGTCGCGCTAAAGCGACCTTCACGCCGGCGCTCCTGATCCCCACCGAATGATGAAACACGCCCTTATGAGCGAGATATCGAAATGAGCGAGATGCCAAAGGCGTTCGACCCACAGGCCATCGAGGCCGATTGGTACGCGCGCTGGGAGTCCGGCGGGCTGTTCGTTGCTGACGCGAAGAGCAAGAAACCGAAGTTCACCATCTGCCTGCCGCCGCCCAACATCACCGGCGAGCTGCACATGGGTCATGCGCTGAATCACACGCTGCAGGACATCTGCGCCCGCTATCGGCGAATGGCCGGGTACGAGGTGCTTTTCCTTCCCGGCACGGACCACGCCGCCATCGCGACACAGAACGTGATCGAGAAGCAGCTGGCCGCGGAGGGTATGACCAAGGAGCAGCTCGGACGCGACGCCTTCACGTCGCGCGTCGATGAGTGGTATCGCGACGTCGCCGAGACCATCGTCAGCCAGGACCGCATCCTGGGCATCTCACTCGACTGGTCGCGTCTTCGTTTCACGATGGACTCGCGTTACGTGCGCGCCGTGATGACCGCATTCGTCGCGTTTTACGAGCGTGGATGGATCTACCGCGCGCCGCGAATCGTCAACTGGTGCCCGCGCGACAAATCCGCCATCTCGGACCTCGAGGTCGAATGGCAGGAGCACCAGGACGCGCTGTACTACATCAGGTACACGATCGACGGCGGTGGCGAGGTCGTCATCGCGACGGTGCGCCCCGAGACCATGCTGGCCGACACCGGCATCGCGGTGAACCCGACCGACGATCGATATCGATCGCTGATCGGGAAGACCGCCATCCTGCCGCTGGTCGGGCGAAAGCTGCCCATCGTCGGCGACGCGGCGGTCGAGAAGGATTTCGGTACGGGTGCGCTCAAGGTCACTCCGGGCCACGACGCGATGGACTACGAGATCGGCCAGCGCCATTCGCTGGAGGTCATCAACGGGATGCATCCGGACGGCCGGATGAACGTGCCGGGCCTTCCCTACGACGGCATGCCCGCGCTCGAGGCGCGCATGAAGGTTGTCGCCGACTTGAAGGCGCAGGGATTCCTGGTCAAAGAGGAGCCGTACACGCATGAGGTCGGCCACTGCGACCGCTGCCACACGGTGATCGAGCCGCTGATCAGCGAGCAGTGGTGGCTGCGCATGGACGCGATGCGCGACAAGGCGCTGGCCGCCTCAGCAGCGGGGAAGGTCCGCTGGCATCCGGAGCGCTACGAGCGGACATACCTCGACTGGCTGCGCGGGCTGCGCGACTGGAACATCGGCCGGCAGCTCTGGCTCGGCCACCGCGTCCCCGTTTACCACTGCGACAATGGGCACCAGGTCGTCGCCGTGGACCGGCCGCGGGAGTGCACCGAGTGCGGCAGCTCGGAGCTGACGCAGGATCCCGACGTGCTCGACACCTGGTTCTCGTCAGCGCTCTGGCCGTTCGCAACGCTGGGGTGGCCCGACGAGACCGACGACCTGAAGGCGTTCTACCCGAACGAGATGAACAGCACGGCTCGGGAGATCATCAACCTCTGGGTCAGCCGGATGATCATGACGGGACTCGAGTTCATGGGCGAGGTTCCATTCGCCGACGTCGCGATCCACTGCCAGGTGCAGGCGAGCGATGGTCGCCGAATGTCGAAATCCCTGGGCACGGGCGTCGACCCGCGTGAGCTGATCAGCAAGTACGGCACGGATGCCGTTCGTGCATGGGCAGCCTCGGTCGCCATGTCAAGCCAGGACGTTCGGTTCGACGAGAGCCGGGTCGAGGGGTACCGCCGTTTCTGCAACAAGCTATGGAACGCGACTCGCCTGGTGCTGAGCTCGCCGGGGACTCCGCCGGCGGAGGCCCCAGGCACCCTGGAGATCCTCGAGCACCTGGAGGACCGCTGGGTGATGTCGCGGTTGTCCTACGCATTCTCGGCGGTGACCTCGGGCATTGAGAGCTTCACATTCCAGGACTCGATTGCCGCCGCCTATGCCTTCGCCTGGAACGAGTTCTGCGACTGGTACCTGGAGGCGGTGAAGGAGCGGCTTCGCGCGGGCGACGCGGTGGCCCAGGACGTCGCGTACTTCTGCCTCGACAACCTGTTCCGGCTGCTGCATCCGTTCATGCCATTCGTGACCGAGGAGCTCTGGTCTCGCATGCCTGGCGATCGCGACTTTGTCATGCGTGCGCAATGGCCGCGGCTGCAAGACAGGTTTATCGACCTCGAGTCGGAAGAATCGTTCAGCGCGGTGATGCGCATCGTCGAGGAGGTGCGCGGGCACCGCCAGGCGGCCGGCGCCCCGCCGCGCGGCGGCACGCTCCTGCTGGAGCACCCGATCGATGGCTCGGTCGCGACACTTGCGGCCCGGCTCGCATGGGTCGAACTGGCCGAGGACCTGGAAGGCGGCACGCCGCTTGCCGCGGTTCCTGGCCGGGTGAGCTTCCCCGCCGGCGCCGGCGACAGCCGACGCCAGTCGGAGCTCAAGCGTCTGACCGAGGATCTCGAGAAGACCGAAGCCAAGCTCGGCAATCCGGAGTTTCGAGCCAAGGCGCCAGCCGCGATCGTCACGAAGCTGGAAGACCGAGCCGCCGACCTACGCGCCGCGATCGACCGCCTACATTAGACGGGCTCAATGCCCTCCATCGCCCTGCTGGCGCCCGTGGTGCTGCCGCTTCTCGCGGCCGGCGCCATCGCCGCTTTCGGACTCAGCGGATTCAATCTGGGGCGGATCGCCGCGGGAGCCGGTGCGTGGGCTGCTGTGCTCGCCTTGCTGGTCGTGTGGCTCCCGGTGCGTTCGACCCAGG
>JBGQGS010000029.1:0-17152 GCA_041497555.1 Candidatus Dormibacteraceae bacterium
GACCCTTGTTCCGCTGGACGCGCACCGGCCGAATGTCAGTCATGGATGGCGAAATTAACAGGCAGGGCGTTGTCAACCATTAAGGAATCTGACCGTGGGCGAGGCGTTCTGTCAGGAAAGAATCTGACTCTGGGCTTGGGGGTGGGAAGCCAAATCGGAGGGTGGGCCCAGCCATGGGTGCGCCCAGTTGAGGCGGGTCGTTCATTCGCGCGCCGCGGGAGAGGCCTGGAGTCCCGGTAACATGCCGTGACGATGGCCGCCCCCTCGTCCCAACAGGTTCTCGACGTGCTCTCGCACATCCAGGACCCCGACCTGGGCCGCGACGTGGTGAGCCTCGGCATGATCAAAGAGCTCGAGGTCAGCCCGCAAGGCAAGGTCAGCTTCACGTTCGAGCTCACGACTCCCGCCTGCCCGGTCCGCGATCGCTTCAAGTCCCAGGCCCAAGACCTCGTCGGCGAGATTCCCGGCGTGACCGGCGTCGATGTCCGCATGACGGCCAACGTCCGACCGGCGTTCATGCGGCCGAAACCCTCGGAGATCCTGCCTGGTGTGAAGCAGACGATCGCCGTCGCTTCGGGCAAAGGTGGCGTCGGCAAGTCGACGGTCGCCGTCAACCTCGCCGCCGCGCTGCGCAGGAGCGGTGCCGAGGTCGGCCTGCTCGACGCGGACATCTATGGGCCTTCGATCCCCGCGATGACCGGGTCCAAACAAATGCCCGAGCAGGTCAACGGCCGCTTGCGTCCCATCGAGGCACACGGGCTCAAGCTCATGTCCTTCGGCCACATCTATCCCGGCGAGCAAGCCACGATCTATCGCGGCCCAATGGTCGGCAAGGCCATCGAGGCGATGATGATCCAGGTCGATTGGGGCCAGCTGGACTACCTGGTGATCGACCTGCCCCCTGGTACCGGCGATGCGTCGCTCACACTCGCGCAGGCTGTTCCTCTGACAGGCGTCGCCATCGTCTGCACGCCGCAAGACGTCGCCACGGACATCGCTGTCAAGGCGCTCCAGATGTTCAGGAAGCTGAACGTCACACCGCTCGGACTGATCGAGAACATGAGCTGGTACATCTGCCCGAGCTGCGGGCACCGCCACGAGATCTTCAGCCATGGCGGAGCGGAAGCGGCCGCCAAGCGGCTCGGCGTTCTATTTCTCGGTGCGATTCCGCTCGAAGAGGGCATCCGCGAGGACGCGGACAGTGGAACACCGGTAGTGATCTCGCGGCCAGACTCCGCCGGCGCAAAGGCATTCGAACACATCGCCTCACAGGTCGCTGCACGCACGTCGATCCAATCGTTTCGACAGCTGCCGGTCATCAACGTCCACTAGGCGAACCGACCACTGCAAGATCCCGATCCGTTTCCGGTCAACGTCGACGTCGATCGCGCACGCCAGGCGATGGAGATCACATGGGAAGATGGCAACCGCAGCACGTACTCGGGTGAGCAGCTGCGATGGGCGTGCCCCTGCGCTGAATGTCGGGGTGAGGCGGGCGCACCCGGTCGACTCGCGAGGATCAAGACGCTGAGCCCCGAGGAGCTGCGCATCAAGGACGTCACCCTCGTCGGTCAATACGCCCTGCAGATCGCGTTCGACAGCGGCCACGCGACCGGCCTCTACACGTTTTCGTACCTTCGAGCGCTCGGCCCCACGGCGAGCCAAGTTTGAGATAATCCGGCCGGCCCGTTGTCCATTTCTACGTCGCTGCCAGAGGTCGAGCCTGCGTCCCCGCCGACCCCGCCCTACAGGCGAAGCTCACGCTATCGGTTGGGTTTTTCCCGTCGCGGCTGGATCGCCGCCGGCCTGGCGATCGTCGTCGTGCTCACCGGCATCGGCGCATATCTCGCTTACGAGAACACGTTGCCCACGACACTCGCAACGAACTTCAAGAGCGGTCAGCAGGGCGTGCCGACCGACAGTCGCGTTCTCCTCACCTTCAGCCGTCCGGTCGCTGTCGCGGCAGTGCAGGCCGCATTTTCGATCAGCCCACCCGCCGCCGGCACCATAACCGCAGTCTCCGGCCAGGCGCAGTTCGCATGGTCACCTACGAAACCGCTCAATGAGCTGACGACCTACACGGTGACCATGAAGCCGATCCTCGACATGAGCCATCATCGGGTTCAGGGCAACACGTGGACCTTCACGACGATCATCGTGCCGCACGTCACCTCGATCACGGGACCTACAAACACGCCGCTCACGGACGGAATGGAGATCGACCCGGGATCCCCGTTGAAGCTCACCTTCAATGACGCCATGGAACCGCAGACGATCAAGGTCACACTTGGGGCGCAGGTCGCCGACCTCATATGGGCCGCCGACGACAGGAGCGCCACACTGTCAACCGCCGGAATTCCATCGGGACCCCTTCAGGTGCAGCTGGCAGCAGGCGGCCGGGACCAGACAGGCCACCTCGTACGCAGCACGTTCACCCTCAAGACTGGCATCTACTATCACGACCGCGAGCACACGACCGCCCTGAAATACCCGGCCCTCATCCAGATCCCAAACGATGAGTTCGCGCGCGACCAGAACGGTCTCCAGGCGGCGGACATGATCTTCGAGTACCTGGCCGAAGGGGGCATCACTCGCCTGACGGCGATCTACGACAACGCTCCTGACTTGATCGGCCCGATGCGCTCGTCGCGATTCATCTCACTCAAGATCGGACGCCACTACAAAGGCCTTCTGTTCCAATCCGGTGAGTCGCAAGCGACGGCTGCGCGGGCCGCGCAGGACCCGACGCCGCAGTTCTTCGACACGATCGGGTACCAGTACCGCGCGGGACCACCTCGCTACGCGCCCGACAACTTGATGATCAAGGGTCCATCGGTCAAGGCGGCGGAGGACAACTTCTTCTCGGGGATCCCGGCGTTCACGGTGCCCAAGGCAAGGCCGGTGCTCCCGGCGGGCGGGCCGCAGACCACGATCAACGTCAACGAGCACTACTCGGTCTACAAGTACGACTCGGGCAGTGGTACCTATACGAAGTCCGAAGAGACGCATCCCTACGTCGATGCGAGCCTCGGTCAACCTCTACGGATCGAGATGCTCATCGTCCTGCACACGAAAGAGACTCTTCTCGACGTCGGCGACGGCCACGGCGCCCATATCCATGACTTCGACCTCGACAGCGGCGGCCGGATCGACGTCTTTTACAAGGGCATGGGGTACGCAGGGAACTGGAGCTCGACTGACAGCCACGGGCCGCTTACGTTCACCCTCGACGGCGGCCAGTTGCTGACCCTGCCTCCCGGCCTGGTCTGGATCGACGTAACCCAGTAGCTCAGGCT
Organism: Candidatus Dormibacteraceae bacterium; assembly: GCA_041497555.1. Lineage (GTDB taxonomy): Bacteria > Chloroflexota > Dormibacteria > Dormibacterales > Dormibacteraceae > Palsa-870. Next base: position 3,297 of record JBGQGS010000029.1, read on the forward strand.
CGCGCGGCGTCCTTCAGCGACGTCACGTACATCGACGCAGCGACCGCGGCAGTCGTCCCATCACCGACCGCGGTCGCGATCTGCTTGGTCAGCTGCGAGCGGACATCGCCGACGGCCCAGACGCCTTCCACCGACGTCTGCATGTTGCGGTCGGTGACGATATAGCCCGCCTCATCGTGATTCACATGCACCTTGAACAACCCTGAGTTGGGCACGAAACCGACGAAGATGAAGACACCGCCGACTGGAAGCTCCTTGAGCTTCCCGTGCTGCTCGTAGCGCACGAGGTGCACCTTGCTGTCGCCCCCGATCTCCTTCACCTGCGCGTCGAAGATGAACTCGATCTTCGGGTTAGCCTTCGCCCGATCGACCAGGATCGGCTGCGCGCGCAGCGCGCTGCGGCGGTGAATGATGTACACCTTCGACGCGTAGCGCGTCAGGAATTCCCCCTCTTCCACCGCGGCGTCGCCTCCGCCGACGACCGCCAGCTCCTGGCCCTTGAAAAACGCGCCATCGCAGACCGCGCAGTAGCTGACTCCGCGCCCCCAGAACTCTTTCTCGCCGGGTACCTGAAGGTACCGCGGCAGGCCGCCGGCGGCCATGATCAGGGCCGGGGCGCGAATCTCCTCGCCGGACTCGAGACGGATCACCTTGGCTTTGCCTTCGACGTCGATCTCCTTCACCGGTTCGAAATCGCGAACCTCGACCCCGAACTTCCGAGCATGCTCACCCATCTTGGTGGCGAGCTCCGATCCTAGGATGGATTCAAACCCGGGGTAGTCCTCGATCAGCTCGGTGTTCAAGAGCTGTCCGCCGAGCGGACCGCGGTCCACCACCACGGTTTTCAGGTCCATCCGGGCGGTATAGAGCGCGGCCGCCAGCCCGGCGGGACCCCCTCCGACGATGACAACGTCGTAATCGCTCACTGCACTAATTGGAATTGCGCCGGGGGCAGCTCGTATTCCGCCGCCCTACCCGTGCTTGAACTGCGCGCCGTAGCCACCGCGCGGGCTGTGGCAGGTGATGTTGTCGAACGGGCAGCCGATCGAGCACGCGCCGCATTCGATGCAGTTGCCGAAGCTCACGAGGTTTTTCTTCTGCTTCTCGTCCCACTCGTACACGCCGGCTGGGCAGAAATGATTGCAGTACTTGCCCGTGCACTTGGTGGCGCAGACCGTCTGGTCGACGATCTCGATGTGGGGGCGCCCGGTGTCCTCGTTGAACTTGACGGTGAAGAGCTTGTCGGTCAGCTTTTGCATTGCTAGGCGGCCCCGAAGCGTTCCCAGACCCGGCACATCAGTCGCACGGTGTTGATGTAGTCGTCGGCGCGGATGTTCTCGTTGGGCGCATGAATCCGGTTGTCCGGGCGGCCGACCCCCACCGGCAGCACGGTCGGGATGCCGAGGTCGGCGACGACGGGGTGCATGGGTCCGGTGGCCGGCATGAATGGCCACAGTATCGGCTCACCGTACAGCTCGCGAACGCACTCGATCACCGTCTTGCCGACGGCCGAATCCGGGTCTGAGCGCGCAGGCTTCTCGCCGTCGCTCCACACGATCTCCACCCTGTCGAAACCGTGGGAGTCGAGGTGCTTGCGCAGCTGGGACACCACGTCGGCCGGGTCCTGGTTGGGGATGAGCCGGAAGTCGAGCTTCGCGGTCGCTTCCGCGGGCAGCACGGTTTTGGAACCGGGTCCCTGGTACCCGGTTGTGACACCGGCGATGTTGCAGGTCGGCGTGAAGAGCACCTGCTCGATAACCTCGCCTGGCTTGGGATCGCGCACGAGGCGATCGAAGCCGACCAGCTTCCTGCGCTGGTCGACCTCGGGGTCGATTTTCGCCATCATCCGGCGATCGGCCTCGGTCGGCTTGACGACCTTGTCGTAGAACCCGTCGATCCGGATGTTCATCTCCTGGTCGCGCAGGCTGGCGAGCGCGCCGATCATGTACATCGCCGCCGACGGATAGATGGACGCAAAACCCGAGTGCTGGTCGAAGGCGAGCATCTTCACGCGCAGCTGCACGTAAAGCAGCCCACGGCATCCGAACTGGATGGTCGGCCTTCCGGCATCGTCAAAAGAGGAGCCGGACTCCCACAGGCATCCGTCCGCGGAAAGCTTGCCGGCGTGCTCGTGCGCGATCTTCTCGAAGGTCTTGGATCCGATTTCCTCCTCGCCCTCGACCAGGAAACGCAGCGTCACCGGCACCGTGCCCAGCGCCTTCAACGTCTCGAGAGCGTGGATGCGGGCCATCACGTCCGATTTGTCGTCGGCGACCCCCCGGGCGATGATTCGCCCGTCCCTCTCAACCGGCTCGAAGGGCGACGAGTCCCACAGGTCGAGCGGGTCCACGGGCTGAACGTCGTAGTGCTGGTAGAGCAGGAGCTTGCGCCGCCCGGCGCCCGGCACCTCCGCGTAAAGCGCGGGCATGCCTCCCGCGTCCAGCGTCTCGACCCGGTCGGTGAAACGAGAGAGACGATCAGCAAGCCAGTTTCGCGCCGGCTCCACCGCATCCCGTCCGTGGTTGGAGATGCTCGGAAAGGAGCACAGCTCCTTCAGCTCGTCGACGAACCGCGGCGCGCTCTTCTCGATGTACGCATCGACCGCGCTGGTCGAGATCACAGTGCCATTGTTTCACCCGCGTAACCTTGTCGTGTGGGCCACGAAAATCCCCACGAACTCCGAGGCTTCGCCGTGAGTTCGCGGGGGCCGCTGATGTGAAGGCGGGGGAGTTCCACTTTTCACCGCGCCCCAACCGCGCGGCCGAGATCAACTGGCATCCATGGTCGGCCGGCGCATTCGAGGAAGCGAAGCAGGCCGGTCGCCCGATCCTTCTCTCCATCTCGGCCGTTTGGTGCCACTGGTGCCACGTCATGGACGAGACGACCTACTCGCATCCCGGGATCATCGACCTGATCAATCGCGAGTACGTGCCCATCCGGGTCGACAACGACGTCCGGCCCGACATCAACCAACGCTACAACATGGGCGGCTGGCCCTCGACTGCATTCCTGACCGCCTCAGGCGACATCCTCACCGGCGCGACCTATCTTCCGCCGGACAAGATGGCGGACACGCTCACCCGCATCGCGGGCTACTACCGCACCAACCAACCCGAGATCGCGACCCGGGTCCTCGACGCGCGAAAGCGTTCCGGCTCGGCCGTCGTCAGGAGCGCCGGGTCGCTCGACGACTCGATGGTCGATGCGATCCTCGAGGCGGTGACCGCTGCCTACGATCCGGAGTACGGCGGCTTCGGCAACGCGCCCAAGTTCCCCCAAACCGACGCGATTCTCTTGCTGCTGGAACAGTCGCAGCTCCGTTCCGACCCACAGCAGCGCCAGATGGCGGTTCACACCCTGGAACAGATGGCCGGTGGCGGCACGTACGACCACGTCGAAGGCGGCTTCTTTCGCTACTCGACGACCCAGGATTGGAGCGTCCCGCATTTCGAGAAGATGCTGGAGGATCACGCCGGACTGGTGAGCTCGATCTCAATGGCGGGCATGGACTCGGCCCTCGACTCCACGACCGGCTACCTCGATCGCGTTCTGCGCGATCCGAAGACGGGCCTCTATGCCGGCAGCCAGGACGCGGACGAGCACTACTACTCGATGGACGGGGATGAGCGCGCGCAAAGACCAGCGCCGTATGTCGACCGGCGTGTCTACAGCTCGTGGAATGCGGCACTCGCCATCGCTTACCTCGACGCAGCCCTGCGCATAGACCGGCCGGCGCTTCGCGAACACGCGGCCAAAATGCTCGAGCGCCTGTTCCGGGATGCGTACCGTCGCGGCACAGGCATGGACCACGCAGAGGGGGTCGGCGGCCAGCTGACCGACCAGGTCTGGGGCCTGTGGGCCGCGTTGCGCGCGCACCAGTCCGGGCTCGGCGACAGGTGGCTGCCGGCGGCGCTCGACCTGGCTGCGCACATCGACGACCGATACGCGGATCCCAACCTTGGAGGCTATTTCGACCACTCGGGCGGCGACGACCTCGGTCGCCTGACGGAGCCGATCAAGCCGCTCGTTGAAAACTCGATCGCCGCCATGGCGCTCGTCGAGCTGGACGTATTGACCGGCGATCCCACCACGCCATACCTGGCGCGCGCCCGCCGCGCCCTCGAATCGGTGGCTGCGCTGCCGCGGCAGTACGGCTTGATGGCGGCGGTCTTTGCTCGCGCGCTCGACCGCACGCGTTACGCGATCAAGGTGACGACGGGCGACCCCGACCTTGCGCGTGCCGCTGCGCTCGCCCACCCCTACGCGGTGATCGATCCCGAAGGCGACCAGCGCGCCGTCGTGTGCGTCGGAACCATATGCTTGGCGCCGGTGTCGACCCCAGCGGCGCTCGTCGAAGCGTTGAAAGAAGCCTCTACCGCACGTGCCTGAAACCCGGCGGCACTTTTCGCGCCGGGTCAACAAGGCGCTTGACAATCCGAACCTGCAGCGCGCTCTGATCCAGGCCATGACCGGGCTGCGTGCCCGGCGGGACAAGGCTTTCGAGAGCTTCGACTTCGCCAGTGGCCGCGCTGAGCTCAAACAGAGGCGGAAGGCCAACCTGGATCGCCTGCCCGAGCTCATCGAGCAGTTCAAGCAGCGGCTAGAAGCGGTCGGCGGCAAGGTTCACTTCGCCAAGGACGCCGCAGAGGCGCGCGACATCATCGCCCAGATCTGCTGGAACGCAGGGAGTCAGCAGCCGGCCGGTGCTCGAATGGTCGTGACCAAGGTCAAGTCCATGGCCACCGAGGAGATCGAGCTGAACCCTTACCTGGAAGCATTGGGCATGGAAGTCGTCGAGACCGACCTGGGCGAGCGAATGGTGCAGCTGACGCACACACGCCCGTCACACCTGATCGCGCCGGCGATTCACCTGACGAAGGAAGACGCTGCAGGCGTTTTCGGCACAGAGGCGACGGTCGAAGCGATCCAGCATCACGCACGGCACTCTCTGCGCCAGAAGTTCATCGACGCCGCGGTGGGCATCAGCGGGGCCAACATGGCGATCGCCGAGACCGGAACCATCGTGCTGGTCACCAATGAGGGCAACGCTGATCTGACAACCACTCTCCCGCCCGTGCACATCGCGCTTTTCGGCATCGACAAGGTGGTGGCCACGCTCGACGACGCAGTGGCGGTGCTGCGCATGCTCCCTCGCAGCGGTACCGGTCAGGTGATGAGCAGCTACGTCAACTGGATCACGGGTCCCTCGCGGTCAGCGGACATCGAACAGTCGCTGACCATCGGCGTCCATGGTCCGCGCGAGATGCATTGCGTGATCATGGACAACGGCCGCGAGGCGATGCGAGCCGACCCATTGTTCCGCGACGCGTTGACCTGCATCCGCTGCGGCGCGTGCTCCAACGCGTGTCCGCCGTTCATGGCCGTTGGCGGCCATCAGTTCGGCCACATCTACAACGGCCCGATCGGGCTCGTCCTCACACCGTTCCATCACGGCCTGGAGGAGGCCGACCTGCCGAACACGCTGTGCACTCAATGCAACGCATGCCAGGAGATCTGCCCGGTCGACATCCCGCTGCCGCGCCAGATCCTCGAGCACCGCAAGAAGGGCCGCAAGTCGCTGCGCAAGAAGGCGGTGTTGGGCGTCTGGAAGCGGCCTGAGCTGGCCGACCGCCTCCTGCGGGCAGGCGCGCCCTTCAGCGGTCTGATGCCGGGCACGCCCAGGCTGGCTCGAGTGCCGTATCGCGACCGGGTCACGACGAGTGACGTCGACGGCGAGCCGCTCACGATCTTTGCCTCCTGCATGGTCGACCGCGTGCAGCCACAGGCGGCGGTGGCGCTCGAGCGGATCGCGACAGCGGCGGGCTTCAAGGTTGGTTTTCCCAAGGGTCAGTGGTGCTGCGGGCTGATCGCCGCGAATGCCGGTGACTTCCGGGGTGGGGCAGCTCTCCACACGAGCCTGGCCGAGAGTCTTGGAAATTCCAAGGGTTTGATCGTGACCCCTTCGGCGTCGTGCTTCGGCGCCTTCACGATCGACGCGCAGGACTGGGGGGCATCCGTGTCGTCCGAACTTAGCTCACGCATGCGCGACTCGACTCGATTCGTCCTCGAAGTCTTGACCCGCAATCCTCAGCTCGTCGACCCCGACCGGATGAGCCTGAAGATCGCCTACCACGACTCGTGCCAGAGCCTGCGGCAGCTCGGCCTCAAGAGCGAGCCGCGCCGGCTCCTCGAGCTGGCGGGCTACGAGGTGGTGGACATACCGGATATCGCCAACTGCTGCGGCTTTGGCGGCACGTTCAGCCTCGAATGGCCGCGCGTCGCGGGGCGCCTGGCGCAATGGAAGCTGGATGCGATCGCCAAGACCGGATGCACAGTGGTCGCGTCCGACAACCCGGGGTGCCTGATGCACATCGAGGCGGCGGCGCGACAGCGGCGCATCCGCTTGCGCGTGGCCCACGTCCTGGAGCTCGTCGCGGAGCACCTGGCTTGATAGCTACGCTTAACCCTTCGTGAAGATCAGCCTGGTCGCGACGCCACCCGCGGAGCTCGCCGTCGACGCCCTGGCTGTCGGCGTCGCCACGGGCCAGCGCCTGTCGGGGGGCGCCCTCGAGCTCGACCGGGCCCTGGGCGGCGTCCTGTCCGAGATGATCGCCAGCGCCGAGTTCCGGGGCCGCATCCACGAGGTCTTGCCTGTACCCACCCCCCGCCGGCCGGGACCCCGCCGCGTGATCCTGTACGGGGTCGGTGCCATCAACGACCTGGACGGCCAGCGGCTGCGATCCGCTCACCACGAGCTCATCCGCGCTTCTCGCACCTATGGTTACAAGCGGATCGGACTGGTGCGTGCCGAGCCTCCACTGGGCAAGGACTCGTTGAAGGCCGTGGTCGAGGGCTGCGTGATGGGCACGTTCGAACGGCGCTCGCGGCAGACGGGGGCGCAGCCGGAGCGGCGCGAGATCGAAGAGCTCGTGCTGACCGGCTTCGGGATCGGTCGCGAGCACGAGGTCGTCGCGGCACAGGAGAACGGTGAGGCGACCAACCGCACGCGTGAATGGCAGAACGCTCCCCCGAACGAGCTGACGCCGGAGGCGCTGGCGCAGGAGGCGACGCGAATCGCCCAGAGGCACGGACTCGAGGTCGAGGTCCTTGGACCGGCCGAGCTGCGGACGGGCGGCTACAACCTCCTCCTGGGTGTGGCTTCGGGCTCGGCCCAGCCGCCGCGCCTGATCCGCCTGCGCCACCGGGGCAACCAGCAGCGCGGCCTTCCGGCTCAGACCGGCAGCCCCGTGCTGGCGCTCGTCGGCAAGGGCGTCACGTTTGACTCGGGCGGCATCTCGATCAAGCCCGCCGAAAACATGAGCAAGATGAAGTCCGACATGGCCGGTGCAGCGGCGGTGCTGTCGGCCATCGACGTGATCGCGGCCCGCAAGCTGCCGCTCGACGTCATGGCGGTGATCGCCGCGACCGAGAACATGCCGGGACCGTCCGCGCAGCGCCCTGGAGACGTCCTCATGAGCGCTGATGGCAAGACGGTCGAGATCGTCAATACCGATGCCGAGGGACGGCTGGTCCTCGCCGACGCCCTGACCCATGCGCTGCGCAACGGCGCGACGCACATCATCGATCTCGCGACGCTGACCGGGGCCGCGAAAGTCGCGATCGGGCATGCGGCGACGGCGGCGGTCAGCAACGACGACACCTTCTGGGCCCTTGTCCAGCGAGCGTCGACCGATGCGGGAGATCGTGTCTGGCGCCTGCCGATCTTCGCCGATTACCGGATCCTGCTCCGCAGCCAGATCGCGGATCTGCGCAACGCCGAGTATGGCGAGGCCGGGACCATACTGGGAGGCATGTTCATCGGCGAGTTCGCCGGCGGAAAGCCGTGGGCGCACCTGGACATCGCCGCCTCGAGCTGGAACACGAACGCCGAGCTGACGACGGTGCTCCGCGGTCCGAGCGGGGCCGGGACGCGGCTGTGCATCGCGCTGGCGGAACTCATGTCGGGCGCAGAGCGTTAAGCCACCGATGGGCATCCTGGAGACGATCAACTCGCCCGCCGACCTTCGCGCGCTCGACCAACCGCATCTCTCGCAGCTCGCCGAGGAGGTTCGCGCCTTCCTGGTGGAGCAAACCTCGAGGACCGGGGGCCACCTGTCTCCCAACCTCGGTGTGGTCGAGCTCACGTTCGCACTGCACCGGGTCTTCGACAGCCCGAAGGACGCGATCGTGTGGGACACCGGCCACCAGGCGTATGTCCACAAGATCGTGACCGGCAGGTCCAAAGACTTTGCGCGGCTGCGGCAGGCGGGCGGGCTGTCCGGGTATCCCTCGCGCCAGGAGTCGGTCCACGACCTGGTCGAGAACAGCCACGCTTCGACTTCGCTCAGCTACGCCCTGGGCATCGCTGAGGCCCGGCTGCGGAAACGCATCGGCGGCTTCGTGGTCGCTGTCATCGGCGACGGCGCGCTGACGGGCGGTATGGCCTATGAAGCGCTCAACCAGATCGCCCACCTGCAGCCGCCCAACCTGGTGATCGTGATCAACGACAACGGACGCTCGTACGCGCCCACCGTCGGCGGGCTCGCCCGCCACCTTTCGCAGCTGCGAGTCGACCCCCGCTACGAGCGCATCAAGGACGAGATCTCGCGGCTGCTCCGCGACCTCCCTCTCGTCGGCTCGACAGCCGACCAGGCGGCGTATCGAGTCAAGGAAGGCCTAAAGCAGCTTCTTCAACCTTCCACCATCTTCGAGAGCCTGGGCATCAAGTACGCGGGGCTGGTGGACGGACACGACGAGCCCGCGCTCGAGGAGGTTCTGTCCCGCGCCAAGAAGTTGCGCGAGCCGGTCGTCGTTCACGTGGTGACCGAGAAAGGACACGGCTACAGCCCGGCGGTCGATGACGAGGTCGACAAGCTTCACGGCGTGTCGGCATTCGATCCATTGACCGGGCGTCCTCGCTCGACCGAGCTCACCTACACGGACGTGTTTGGCGAAGCGCTGATGACCGCCGCGGCAAGACGGCCCGAGGTGTGCGCAATCACAGCGGCGATGGCGTCGTCAACCGGCCTCTTGAACTTCGCCAAAGAATTCCCCGAGCGGTTCTTCGATGTGGGGATCTGCGAGCAGCATGCCGTGACGTTTGCAGCGGGGCTCGCCATGGCCGGCATGCACCCCGTGGTCTGCATCTACTCGACGTTTCTCGCCCGCGCTTTCGACCAGACGATCATGGACGTCGCGCTGCACAAGCTGCCGGTCGTCTTCGTGATCGATCGCGCCGGCGTGACCGGCCCCGATGGCTCCTCCCACCACGGGATATTCGATCTCTCCTACCTGCGACTCATCCCGAACTTGAAGATCGCGGCGCCGGCCGACGCGACGGAGCTGTGCGCGCTTCTCGAAACCGCGCTTGCGAATGACGGCCCGGTTGCGATCCGCTACCCAAGGGGCCCCGTGCCGGCGACCCCGGACCTGCCGGTGGAACCCCTGCCGGTCGGCCGTTGGGAAGAGCTCCGCAAGGGCTCGGACGCGGTCATCTTCGCCGTGGGCCGGATGGTGATGGTGGCGAAGGAGGCGGCCGAGCGGCTGGAGATGCAGGGCGTTTCGTGCGCGGTTGTGAACGCCCGCTGGGTGAAGCCGGTCGATCCCCGCATCACCGAGTGGGCGCGAAGCCATCCCGTGGTCGTGACGGTTGAAGACAACGTCGGCGCCGGTGGCTTTGGCGGCGCGGTGCTTGAAACGCTGGCGCCGCATGGGCTGGCCGGGCGGGTGAGGACGCTGGCGCTGCCGGATCAGTTCCTGCCGCAGGGCAAGGCTTCGGACATCCTCAGGGACAGCGGGCTCGACGCGGCGGGAATCGCCAAAGCGGTCTTCGAAGCGGTGAAGGGACGAGTGGCGACGGAGCGACGCGAGCCCTAGAGCTTCTTTCGACCCGTGAAGCCCTCGCCGATTCGGTGCCAGTGCTCGACCCGTTCTTCGCCGAGCTTCCAGCACAGCTCGACGAGCTCGCCATCGCGATACGAGGGAAAGTCGATCAGCCCCTCCAGCGGGCCCTTGAGCTGTATGCCCAGGCCGTTGAGGCTGGCGACCGCTTTGAGCAGCTCGAGCTCTGCGCCGCTGACCGCGTCGCGGGCCTGCTGAAATCGGTCGCGATCCTCGGCGCCGGCCACCGGTCGTTTGGATTCGTACTCGGCGATCCGCGCCTGGTCCTCGAGCTCAGGCAGTAGAGCTGAAAGCTCCGCGATCTGCGCGACGATCCTGCGCACGCGAGGCAGCTCTTGGTTCGCTTCCTCGACGGTGTAAGTGCGGAGCCTCTGCACGGATCAACGATAGACCCAAGCTACCTTTGTAAGTGCGCCCTGCGCGCGCCCGGTGCAGCAGCGTCCAGACTTCACCCCATGGAATCCGGCGATGCAAAGCAACGCCTTGCTGACTCCAGGGTCGCTCGTCTCGCGACCGTCGGTGATGATGGAAGACCTCACATCGTTCCGATTGTTTTTGCGCTCGACGGTGACACGCTGTACTTCGCGGTCGACGCAAAACCAAAAACGACGACGCACCTCAAGCGCCTGAAGAACATTGCGGCCAATCCCGCGGTCTCGATTCTCGCGGACCACTACGAAGACGACTGGAACAAGCTCTGGTGGGTGCGTGCCGACGGCATGGCCAGTGTGGTCACCGACACCGCCGAAGCCCAACGCGCAACCGAGCTGCTCGCGAACCGTTACGCGCAGTATCGGCGAGACCGACCCGCGGGTCCGGTCGTCGCGATGCGCATCGATCGTGTGACCGGATGGTCGTTCACGTCTGGATGAGCTCCGGCTGCGCCTGCTCCACCGGGTAGACGAGCGTGTGGCAGTCCGTTCCATGGCGCCGAGCGAATAGGGACCGAACGGACAACCTCCGACCATCGCTCAAAGCGCCCAGGCATCGCATGCCGGGAAAGCTAGCGGCCCTCGGAGCAGCCGTGAAGCCTGCCTGTCAACGCGTGATACTTGACAAGACGAGACGTCTAATCTAGTCTCGTCGCAAAGTGGCTGCGACCAGGGAACGAGTCCTCGGCAAGGCCCGAGGCCTGCTCGCCGAAGGAGGGACACCGACAGTGGCCGAGTTCGCCGCAGCCGCGGGTGTGTCGCGCGCCAGCTTCTACCGCGCGTTCGAATCCCGCGAGGCCCTGCTCGATGCCCTCGACGTTCAGCCTGAGCCCGGCACCCGCGAGCGCATCCTCGATGCAGCCTTGACTCTGGTGGGCGCGCACGGCCTCACCGCCTTGTCGATGGATGACCTCGCGACCCAGGCCGACGTTTCCCGGGCGACGCTGTATCGCCTCTTCCCCGGCAAGGCCGCCTTGTTCACGAGTCTCGTCCACGAGTACTCGCCACTGGATGCCGTCACCGAACTGCTGAACACCAGGCAGGGAGAACCGCCAGAGGTCCTGATGCCCGAGATCGCCCGGACGGCCTATCGCACCTTCTACGGGGCGGGCGAAACCCGGGTGGGTATGCTGCGCGCCCTCCTCCTCGAGATCAGCTCCCTTGCGCCGGACACTGCAGAGGCCGCCCAAGAAGCGATCCGCGGCATGGTCGGATCGCTGGCCGTCTATGTGATGGGCCACATGCGGGATGGTCGTCTTCGCCTCATGCCCCCTCTGCTGGCGCTGCAGTCGTTCGTCGGACCGATCCTTTTCCATCTGATCACCAGGCCGCTGGCCGAGCGAATGCTGGGCCTCGACATCGACGGCGACCAAGCCGTCACTCTGCTGGCCGAGAACTGGTTGCGAGCGATGAAGCCGGAGGAGGGCGACACGAATGAGTGACTTATGGGCGGTCGATGTCCAGAACGTCTCCAAGTCTTTCGGCGCCGTCAAAGCTCTCGACGGCGTGACCGTCCGCGTCAAGAGGGGCGAGATCTATGGACTGCTCGGGCCAAACGGCGCGGGCAAGACGACGCTCATCCGCATGCTCGTCGGCCTGCTCGAGGCCCACGCGGGGACCGTCACCGTGCTGGAGCAGCGAATGCCCAACGTCGGCGTCTTGCGCCATGTCGGCTACATGACTCAGCAGGCGGCGCTTTATCCGGGGCTCTCCGCGGAGGAGAACGTGCGCTTCTTCGGCGCGATCAACGGCGCCGAAGAGGGAGTCAAGGACGCGCTGGAGCTGGTCAAGCTGTATGACCGGCGTGACTCCGTCGTCTCCACGCTGAGCGGGGGCATGCGGCAGCGCTGCTCGCTGGCGTGCGCGCTCGTGCACAAGCCGCAGCTGCTGCTGCTCGACGAACCGACCGTCGGCGTGGACCCTCAGCTCCGCGTCGAGCTCTGGGAGGACTTCAGGAAGATGGCGGCCACCGGCACCACGATCATCGTCTCGAGCCACGTGATGGACGAGGCCGAACGCTGCCAGCGGCTCGGTCTCATCCAGTACGGCAAGCTGCTGGCGGAAGGCTCGCCCGACGAGATTCGAGCCACCGCGGGCGCTCAGAACCTGGAGGAGGCGTTTCTCAGGCTGGCCGGGAGCCGATCATGAGCGGCCACCGCGTCGCAGCCATCACCAGACGCCTGCTGCAGCAATTTCGCCGCGACCGCCGCACCCTGGCGCTCCTGTTCGTGGCGCCGATCGTGATCCTCGGACTTCTCGGTTATCTCATCCGGGGCTCGGCGTCCGCGCCTGCGGTGGGCATCGCCAACGAGGACCAGGGACCGCTTGGCGCCACGATCGCCGCCGCGCTCGCGGGCTCGAGCGAGATCAGCACGACCAGCATCCAAGCCTCGGACGGTGGTGCGAAGCTCAAGGACGGATCGCTCGCCGCGTACATCGTCTTTCCCGCGGATTTCAGCAGCCAGGCGCAGGGGGGCACGATCGCGCCCGAGGTCCACCTCGAAGGTTCGCAGCCGGGCACGACCGCGCCTGTGCTCCAGGCTTTGCAGCGGGCTTTGGTCTCCGTCGCCTCTCAGGCGCCAGGCCAGGGGTTGCACGTCCAGCCTCAGGTCACCTACCTCTACGGCGGCCCTGGCTTCGACACCCTCGACTACTTCGGAGCCGCATTCATCGGCCTGGTCGTTTTCTTCCTGGTATTTGTCGTCACCATCGTCTCCTTCCTGAACGAGAGATCGCAAGGCACTCTGGAGCGCTTGATGGCCAGTCCGCTGAGGCGGGGCGAGATCGTGCTCGGCTACGGGCTTGGATTCACCGTGCTGGCGCTGATCCAGTCGGTGGAGGTGCTCATCTTCTCGCTGGCGGTGCTCAAGGTCCACAACGCCGGCAACGTCGCGCTCATCTTCGGTATCGAGGCACTGATGGCGATCGCAGCCGTCAACCTCGGCATCTTCCTCAGCATGTTCGCGCGCACCGAGTTCCAGGCGGTGCAGTTCATTCCGCTTGTGATCGTCCCCCAGTTCCTGCTTTCAGGGATCCTCTTTTCCGTCAGCTCCGAGCCCAAGCCGCTGCAACTGCTATCCGATGTGTTGCCTCTCACCTACGCGGTCAACGGCCTGCGCGACGTGATGGTCAAGGGCGCCGACCTGACATGGGGCTCGCTGCAGCTAGACGTGGGCGTCGTGCTCGGCTTTGTCGTGCTGCTCGTGCTCGCGGCGGTGCTGACTCTGCGCAGGCGCATCGCGTAAGAGGCGCGACGGAAACCCTCGGCGAGAGATTCGGCGGTCCAGGTGGCCCAGATCCGGGTGAAGCGACGAGCAGCGCAGCGAGCGCGTCTGAATCATGCGTAAGCGAGCAGCACAGGAGCTGAGCCCGGAGATGGGCCGCATGGGCGCCGAAGATCCGGCGAGGGCTTTTCCGGCCGCGCCTCTAACCCCGTAGTCTGAGACAGTGCTGCTCGTGTGCTCGCGCCGCTGCGGCGGCCGGCTGTTTCGCGCCCTTTTCGCCGAGGTCGAGCTCGACGCGGGC
>JBGQGS010000030.1:0-16952 GCA_041497555.1 Candidatus Dormibacteraceae bacterium
CAGGCCGAACGCGGGACAAACGCAGGCTCATGGTCACGCAGCTGCTGCGCAGCCCTGTGTTGAACCCGGCAGGAGCGGAGGTCGGGCGGGTCGAGGACTTCATCGTCAAGCTGGCAGAAGGCGGATACCCACCGGTCACGGGCCTGAAGGTGCGCGTCGGCACGCAGGACGTGTTCGTCGGCAAGGACCTTGTAGACAAGCTTGCGCCAGGCGCCGTGCGCCTCAACACACACACGCTTCAGACGCAGCCTTTCCAGCGGCGACCCGGCGAGGTGCTGCTGGCGGCCGACGTCCTCGGCCGCCACCTGGTCGACGTCGCCCGAGGACGGATCGTCCAGGCCCACGACCTCGTGCTCGCCCCGGATGAAGACGGCTGGCGGCTCCAGGGCATCGATCGCAGTCCTCAGGCCATGCTGCGTAGGCTGGTGCCCAGGCGCGGCCGGCCTGACCTGCGCCGGCACGCGATCCTGGATTGGAAGGACGTACAGCCCTTCGTCCGCCACGTTCCGAGCGCCAAGCTCTTGATGCCTCTCCAGCGCCTCCGGCGGCTGCATCCCGCGCAGATCGCGGACATCGTGGAAGGCGCTTCGCACGATGAGGGAGAGGAGATCATCAAAGCTGTCGAGAGTGACGCGGACCTCACCGCCGATGTTTTCGAGGAGCTCGATGCGGAGCACCAGGTGGAGTTCCTGAGGTCACGTTCCAACGAGGACGCCGCGCGCGTGCTCGACCGCATGGCACCGGACGATGCCGCAGACCTGCTCGGCGAGCTGGACCAGTCTCGCCGGTTGCCCGTACTGAACCAGATGTCGGCGACGCAGCAGCACAAGCTTCGCAAGCTGCTGCAGTACCACCCGACCACGGCCGGCGGCATGATGAGCCCGGATTACGTCTGGGTCGTCCGAGGCGGCACCGTTGACATGGCGATCGAAGCCGCACGCATCGACGACAAGACGCCACACCAGCTCTTGAACACGGTCTTCGTCACCGACGAGGACGGCAAGTTCCTCGGAAGCACTGCGCTGGCCGACCTGATTCGAGCCGAGCCTGGGCAAAAGGTCGAAGAGCTGAAGCTGGTCAACTGCTCCATCGGTTCAGGGGCCGATTTTGTCGATGTGGTCTTGATGATGGCCGACTACAACCTGACGGCCTTAGGGGTGACCGACTCAGCTGGAAACTTGATCGGCGCCATCTCGGTTGACGACCTGATGGAGACGCTCATTCCCGCGGACTGGCGCAATCGGGTCGAAGCGAGCTCCGGGGTATAGACCGCGTTGGCTGGGGGCGAGCCGATGCCAGGCGACTCGCACCCGGTCCGTAGTTCAGCCGTTCTGGACGAAGCGCATGTAGGCGACATTCACGGCGCCTTTGGGACCATCCGGCTCAGCGACGTCGCTCCAAGACGGACCTGGCGCCGCCGGCTCCTGACCCTCGCGGCAATCGTGGGCCCAGGCATCATCGTCATGGTCGGCGACAACGACGCCGGCGGCGTGTCGACCTATGCCCAGGCGGGACAGGACTTCGGCTACTCCCTGCTCTGGACGCTGGTGCTGCTCATCCCGGTCCTCATTGTCAACCAGGAGATGGTGGTGCGACTCGGCGCGGTGACCGGGGTCGGTTACGCGAGGCTGATCGCAGAGCGGTTTGGGCGATTGTGGGGCTGGTTCTCGGTCGGCGGTATCTTCCTTTTGAACTTTCTGACCATCAGCACCGAGTTCATCGGCATCAAGTTTGCCGGGGAATATTTCGGCTTCAGCCCCTTCGTCGTGGTGCCCGCGGCCGCGCTCGTGCTCGTTGGTATCACGATCAGCGGAAATTTCCGGCGCTGGGAGCGCGCGATGTTCGTGTTCCTATTCGCGAGCCTGCTTGTGATTCCGCTCGCTGTCTTGAGCCACCCCGATCCGGCGTCCGTGCTCAATGGATTCGTCCAGCCGGGCATCCAGGGAGGCCTGACGTCCAACTCAGCGCTCCTGATCATCGCCATCGTCGGCACGACAGTTGCGCCGTGGCAGCTTTTCTTTCAACAGTCGAACGTGATCGACAAGCGCATCACCCCTCGGTGGCTCGATTACGAGAAGGCCGACACCGTACTTGGGGCGGTCGTGGTCGTGATCGGGGCCGCCTGCATCATGATGGCGTCAGCGGCGGCGTTCACCGGCACGGCCGACTTTGGCCGATTCGACAATGCCCTCGGCATCGCACGCGGCCTGGCCGGCCACATCCACCCGTTCGTCGGCTCGATCTTCGCCCTGCTGCTGTTCGATGCCTCGATCGTCGGCGCTTCAGCTGTGACACTTGCGACGTCGTACGCCTTCGGCGACATGTTTGGGCTGCGTCACTCGCTGCACCGCAGCGTGGGAGAGGCAAAGCTCTTCTACAGCTCGTACAGCGCGATGGTGCTGCTGGCGGCGGCGATTGTGCTCATTCCGCACGCGCCGCTCGGGCTGATCACGACCGCGGTGCAGGCGCTGGCGGGGATCATGCTGCCGAGCTCGACCGTTTTCGCGATCCTGCTCTGCAACGACCGCGCGGTCCTCGGACCGTGGGTCAACAAGCCCTGGCTGAACGCGGTCGCCGGCCTGATCATCGGCGTGCTGCTTGTACTCTCACTGATCCTCGTCATCTCGACGGTCATCCCGTCGATCGACGTGGCCAGGCTGTTGGTGGTGCTGAGCTCAGCGATGGTCGGGGTCTTGATCGGGGGCGCTACCTGGCTCTCGGTCAGCCACAGGCGCGCGGCTCCAATACCAGAGATGTCTCGAGCCGAACGCGAAAACTGGCGGATGCCCGCCCTCGCATTGCTCGAGCGCCCAACGTGGTCGCTCCCGAGAAGGATCGCGATGTTGACGATGGCGGGCTACATCGTCGTGGCGGTGCTGTTCCTGGCCATAAAAGCGGTTCAACTCGCGATGGTCGCACACTGATCGACAGTCGTTAACAACTCGCTTACAAACCTGAACCGAGCGCCCCGGTACAATTCTCGCCCGTGCCGCTCGGTATCAAGCCGGGGCACCGCGCCCGCGCGTCACGCAGGCGCCTGAGCCCTTTCCGCACTCTCACGCTCGCCGCGCTTGCCATCACGCTGTCGGCGGTCGCGGGTGGCTTGGCGTACTTCATCCCGGCGGCCGCGACGGCCATCCAGGAGACCGGGCAGGTGGTCCACGTTCCCTCGCCATCCCCGACAGACCTCTTGGTCTCGCCTTCGCCATCCCCCAGTGCAGTTCAGCAGGGCGCGTTCACGGTCCTTCTCCTCGGTTCGGACGATGACTCTAAGTTCAGCGCGGATCACGTCCTGACCCAGTCGATGATCCTCGTCCGGGTGATCCCCGCGACCAAAGAGGTCACCATGCTGTCGATCCCGCGCGACCTTTATGCGCACCTGTCGACGGGCGGCTACGGAAAGATCGACGGTGCGTACTCCTATGGAGCCGCGGGCGCGGCGATCGCCACCGTCGAGCAGGACTTCGGCGTCCACGTGGACGACTACATCTGGGTGGGGCTGCTCGGGCTGATCAAGGTCATCGACGCGATCGGCGGCATCGACGTCGTCACGAGCAACCCGGTCATGGACGACTACTACCCGGCAGACATCTACGGCGGCGACCCCTACGGGTACCAGCGAGTCGCGGTGCTTGCCGGCCCGCAGCACCTGGACGGGGTGCACGCGATGGAATACGTCCGCTCGCGGCACAGCGACCTGCAGAGTGACTTCGGCCGCTCGAAGCGACAACAGCAGGTGCTCCAGGCGATCCGTTTGAAGGCCAAGCAGCTTGCGCCGGCGGACATCCCGGCCCTGGCCACAGCCATCGGAGGGGAGCTCAAGACCAGCATCGGCCTGGACCGGGTCGCTCGGCTCGTGCCGCTGGCGGCTAGCTTCGACAACCCGGATTCCATCCGCCAGGTCCTCCTGTTGCCTCCGTACACACATGGCGGCGGTCCCGGCGGCAGCATCACAGCGAATTGGGGCCTCATCCTGCCCCTGGTGCATCAGTACTTCCCATGATCATCTCGCGATTCCTGCTCGCGGTCGGCCTCGCCATCCTGATGGTGGTCTCAGGCGTTACGTCGTACATCTACCTTGGGTCGCGTCAGTCGAAGGTGGTTGCGCCAGCCCAAAAACCAACCGCCGCGACGCCGCGCGCCCAGGCCTTCACGCTGCCCGGCACGATCTATATCGCCCAGTCCGGTGCCCTGTACAGGTTCAGCGCCGGGCGTTTTCACCAGCTCACGCCTGAGGACGGATGGACGCAGCCCGCTCTATACCCGGACGGCAGCCGCCTGGTGGCGGTCAAGCGGAGCCCAATGTTCTCCGACGTCTACCAGCTGACGCTCTTCGGCGGCGTGACCGGTCAGCTCACCAACAATGCAGCGCCGCCCCGCAGCAGTTGGGACACCGGCGCGAACGCCTGGTCGTTCTACCCGAGGCTCAGCCCCGACCAGGGCACGCTCTGGATGAGCTACGACGGGCCCAAGGCCGCGGGCAACGGCTACTTCGACGTCGATATGTCGGTGTGGGCAGTGCCCGTGGGCGGCGCCATCCGGCAGGGCCGGAGCTGGACCAACCCGAACAACTACACGGGCGGGGACATGCAGCCGGTGCCGGTTCCGGGCGGGATCATCTACACGAAGTACTCGTACGACGAGAACGGCAACCGGGTCGGCCAGCTCTGGTTTACGAACCGCGCCGGGTCGGCCGGCAAGGCGCTGACGTCGACCTCCGCCGACTGCGCTCAGCCTTCGCTCTCTCCGGACGGCGGCAACATGGTCATGATCTGCACCTACCAGAAGCAGGTCTCGTATCTCACCATCGCGTCGTGGAACGGCTCGGGCCTCGGTCCCCTGAGGACGCTGATCTCCGACCAGCTCGTGGCCGAGCCGATCTGGGCGCCGGACGGGAGCGGGATCGCGTACCTGGCGCCCGGCGGGCCCGCCTCGCCTTTCCAGCTCTGGTTCCTCCCGAGGAACGCATACAACCCGCCTCCGCCGAGCCCGGTGCCGACTCCGACTCCGACGCCGGGAGGACCGCACAACGGTCCCCTTCCGACCCCAACGCCATCACCACTGCCGACGCCGCCGCCTGTAAAGCCGATTCAGGTCACCACCAACCTGGGCTTCGACGCTACCTCACCCTTGGCCTGGCTCGGTTAGCAGCCGGGTCCGCCGGTCACGAGCACCGGCTCGGCGGCCGCCAGGGCGGCCTGTGTGGGTGAGATCAGCCTGTCCGAAACCATCGCCGCCAACACGTGGCCTCGGCGCGTTGCAGCGGCCTCCGGGTCAACGGTCGGATCGTAGAGCGATGGCGCCTGCGTGACGCCGGCGAGCAAGGCGTACTGTCCGAGCGTGAGGCCCACGAGAGGGGCGCCGAAGTAGGCGCACGCGGCTGAGCTCACGCCATACCGGCCCAGGCCCGTCGTAATCTCGCTCAGGTAGTCCGCCATGATCTGGCGCTTGTTGATCACCAGCTCGACCTTGAGGGCGAGAACCATGTCCGCCAGCTTGTTGTAGCCACGGTCAGAGCCGGCCAAATAGACGTCCTTGACCAGCTGCTCGGTGATCGTCGAGCCGCCCTGGCACAAGCAGAAGTTGGTGGCGTCGTACAGAAGCGCGCGGCCGAGGCCGATCGAGTCGATTCCGTGATGGGAGTAAAAACGCTCGTCTTCCGTGGCTACCACTGCCTGCGCCAGCTGGGACGGTACCTCGTCCTCCGTGAGCAGGACCACTCCCAATCGGTCGGTTCGTTCGCGGACGCGCTGCTGCACGTCGGCCGCCGACGGGGTGGAGACCCAAATGGTGATGAGGCTCGGGCTCAGCAGGGCGACGACGGCCACCAGCGTCAGGGCCAACCGGCGCAGCGGCACCGGCACGAATCTCATCCCGTCGCGCTCACGTTGACTAGAAACGGGCCACCTGACGCGCGAGTTACGCCTTACGGGAGCTCTTTACGCAGGTTCCATGGGAGAATGCCGTCGCACCTGAGATGACGATTCGCTGGAAGGTTGCACTCGTCGAGGACGACCGCCGGCTCGCCCGGGCGGTTTCGGCCGGCCTCGGCGAGGAGGGATATACCGTCCGCGCCGTCGATTCGGCGGGCCGGGGCCTCGAGCTCGTGCGCCAGTGGAACCCGGACGTCGTCCTGCTGGACCTGATGCTCCCGGACAACGACGGGCCCGAGATCTTCGAGGCGTTTCGGGCGGAGACCGACGCAGCCCTGGTCGGCATCAGCGCTCGGTCGTCGGTCAGCGATCGAATCGCGGGCCTCAAGCTGGGGGCGGACGACTACATCGCCAAGCCCTTTGCCCTGGAGGAGCTCATGGCCCGCGTGGAGGCGGTCATCCGGCGGCATCGCGGCAAGGGAGGCTCCCGGCTGGTCGTGGGCGATGTGACCCTCGACCTGAGCGAAGGCCTCGCGATGCGCGGCGGGCGGCAGCTCGGGCTGACCGGCATCGAGTTCCGGATCCTGGCCGCCCTGATGCGCAGCCGGGGCCAGCTGGTCACTTACGAGCAGCTTGCGGAGGCGGTCTGGGCGGTGACCACGGGCCCGGAATCGAACTCGCTCGAGGTGCACGTTTCGCGGATCCGGCAGAAGCTCGAGGCCGGCGGCGAGCCTCGCCTGATCCAGACTGTACGTGGCATCGGTTACAGGTTCACCGCGGAGTCAAGAGAAGAGGTCTCGACATGAGCAAGAGAGTGGTGGTGGTTGGAGCGTTGGCAGCGGGCTTGCTGGTCTTGGGTCAGGGAACGGCCTCGGCCAACGTGATGTGGTGTCTTTCAGATCCGCCGATCCAGGTCGTGACTCCTGGCGGACACAACCTGTCCGTCAACAACATGATTTACCTGTCGCCGGCCGACCGGCACATCGCCAAGCGGATCACAGATGACGCAATCGCGGCACCCGATGGCCACGGCGGCACGCTGATCACGGTCCACATCTACGTTCCGCAGGGCGCCCACGGCGCGCACATCGTGTCGTCCAACTTTCGCTATCGGGTGACTGAGACTAACAGCTCGCCCGGGGGCGCAACCGTGGTGACCCTCAAACTCGACGTGCCAACCAGCTGAACACGCAGTTGGTGCCAGCCTTCGCCAGTTTTTCAACGCGGCTGAAGGCGGTCGTCCTCGGAGTGCCTCTGATCGGCATCGTGCTTGCCGGCGTCGCCGCAGCGCAGGGTGGCTTCGCGGCAGCCCAGCCCTGGCGCTGGCTCATCGTCCCGGCCTGCCTCGCCGGCGTGCTGCTGGCGGAGAAGTACCCGGTCAAGATCGGACCGGAGCAGAAGGTCAACCTCGGTGCGCTGCCCTGTCTGCTGGCGACCCTTCTCCTTCCGCCCGGAGTTGGACCTGCGACCGCAGCGGTGAGCGTGCTGGCGGGCAACCGCCTGGTGGGGCGCTCGCCGTGGGAGAGCGCTTTCAACGCCGGCAACGTGCTGGCCGCGTCGTCGCTCGCCGCTTTGGTCGGGGCGATCGGGAGTGACCTCGACCCTGCACAGGATGCCCGCGCCGCGGCGGCGGCCCTGCTCTACGTCTCGGTGAATCTGCTCGTGGCGGTCTTGCCCGCCGCGCTGCACAGCCGCCGGCCTTATCTCGCGCTCGTCAAGCAGGCCGCTGCGGCATCATGGCCTGCCTCGCTGACGCTGGCCGCCAGTGCGGTCAGCATCGCGGTGCTCTCGATCGAGGCGCCGGTCGCGGCCGCGCTTCCCCTGATCGTGCTGCCCCTGATCTACCGGATGAACCTCGCCATCCTGGCCCAGGCGAACGCCAACGAGCAGCTGGCCGGCGTCCTGACAGCGCAGCGCCGTTTCCTCACCGACGTTTCGCACCAGGTGGCGACTCCGCTCGCGACGATCATGACTAACCTGTCGATCCTTCGGCGGGCCAGTCGCAGCGGTTCGAACGGTCAGGCCATCGAAGACAGCGTCGCGGAGGCGGAGCGCATGAAGAGGATGTTGGGCCGCTTGCGCGCGCTCGCACACGCGGACGAGGACGTCCCGCTTCGCCGCGAGCTGGTCGACCTCGCCGAGCTCACGGCCGACGTGGTTCGCGCTTATGCCGCACAGGCCGGCACATCTGGAGTTGGCCTGGTGACCGAGGTCACGGCCCCGGCTCGCATCAGTGCCGACAAGGACTTGCTGCGCGAAGCGGTCGCCAACCTGGTGGACAACGCGGTCCGCGTGAGTCCTCGCGGATCTGACGTCAAGCTGCGCGTGGCGCGCGGAGCTGCCGGGCCATCGATCGACGTGATCGACAGCGGACCTGGCATCGACGAAGACCGCCTGCCCCGACTGTTCGAGCGGTTCCAGCGCAGTGACTCAGGCAGCGGCCTTGGGCTCGCCATCGCGCGCCGTGTCGTCGAGCGTCACGGCGGTACGATCCACGTGCAGACGGCCCGTGGAGAGGGCAGCACGTTCACCATCGAACTGCCCGAGAACCACGCCAACTAGCGCGGCTGGCTAGCGGACCAGGCCTCCCTGGAACGGCTGGCCGGCGATGGCGTTCAACCCGCAAACCCAGTGGAAGACCTGCTGGCCGTTGCCGCCTCCGTTGACCGTCATCGTGGCGACGACAAGCGATCCCGCGAACTGGGGGCTCGAGTTCCCGTCGCTGTCGTACGCGCTGTTTGGCACGTAGATGATCCCGCTCATGTCCGTGCTTGCATGCGGGCCGATCGTGATGCCACCCGTGTATGCGCCGGCTCCGTGCCCGCCGTAGATGACGAAGTTGTGCGTCCCCGCGGGGTCGCGCACCCCGACGTAAGTCGGCGGGTTCAAGTCGTCCAGGCCGTTGAGCACCGCCTGGCTGAGGTCGAGCGCGCCTGTGTCGGACGAGTCGATCACGATCGCGACCGCGTTGGCGCCGTTGGACGTGCCTGAGGTGGTGTGCACGGTGTTCGTGATCGAACCGAGAGACAGGCTCGAGGAGTTGATGATCTTGTAGACGCCCCCGTTCATCGTGCCGCCGCTGGGTGCGAAGCCGTTGTAGATCCCCGGCTTCCAGTTGCCTGAGGCGTCCTTTGCCGCGCCGGCGGAGAAGTACGTTGGCGCAGGCTGCGCGGGCAGCGGTGACGCCGTGTCGAAGCTGAAGTTAGGCGGCACACCCGTGTTGTTCGTCATCGGATTGCCGTCGGTCGTGTGGTAGTTCAACCCATTGGCCCCGCCACCGTTGTCGAGCACGTTGCTCGGGCCGCCTGGGCAGGTGCTGCCGTCGTAGTTGGTCTGCACCGAGGGCACGCCGGTCGAGTGAGGCCCGTTGTTGGCGCCAAATGAGCCGTAGGCGTAAACCGGCCCTGTGACCGTCTGGAAGGCTGCGCCGCCTCCGTTGATCATGGCGTCACCACTCACGGCGGCCACCGCGTAAGCGGCGCCGGCGATCTGCGGCCCGGGAGGCGTGGCGCGAGCCGAGGCGGCGGTCTTGACCGTCGAGTAACCCACCATCCGCGCGAAGATGCTGGGCTGCTGGTGCGACAGCACGACATCGAGGACCGTCGGGTAGTTCAGGATCCCGCCTACCCGATACGAGTCGCTCAAAGTGACCTGGTAGGAGGCGACCGAGTAAGTGCCGGCTGGACAGCTGGCGGCGCTTGCGCAGGAGCCGGTCGGGAGCGCGAAGCTCAGCGACGCGCCGAGGTACTGCATCGCCACCCAGTGGGCGCGACTGACTCCCTGGCTGTACGAGCGCGCGCCCGCGAGCGCGGCCGAATCGGCGTATGCCTGCAGGTTGCGACGGTCGGACAGCGCAAGTCCGACGTCGAACACCATCGTGCCCAGGATCGTAAGAGCCACCAACATCGCCCCGACGACCACAACCGCCTGTCCACTTTGATTGCGGCGATTGGTTGGACTCATCAGTACTCGGCCAGCATCGTGGTGGAGGAGCTGATGCGCAGGAAGCCTGGAGCCGCACCTCCGAGGAAGGGGACCAATGTGTCGTAGCGATAGATGACCGTCACGACGATCTCGAAGCACCCTTTGTACTGAGGATTCACGTACTCCGCGCCGCGAGCCCCAAGGTCGCCCGCGGCAGGGTCGCGGCCGAGAGAGGTGCGCGCGACATCGCACGATGCGTATGGCACACCGGCGCCCTGCTCTGCGGGCCAGACGCAAACTGAAGCCCCCCCGATCGCGGGGTTGGGACACGCTGCCGGTGGGGCCTCGGTGAGCATCGTGGCGCGGCTGAAGCCTCCCAGGACCGAGGTGACCGTTTGGAAGATGCGTGAGTCCTTGAGACAGCCGCTGCCAGTCGCGGACGGAGTCTGTGTGGTGCCCGAACAGGGACCTGCTGTCGGTCCGAAGCCATTGTCTGACGGGTCTTCGTTGGCGACCGCCTGGCGTGCTCCCTGCCGCGCGGCTTCGGCCACGGTCGATGTCGCCCAGTCCACGCGGAAGACATCGATGCTCAGCGCCAGCAGGAAGAAGAGCAGAGGGAAGACGAGGGCGAACTCGACGAGCGCCTGGCCGCGATTGCGCGTCATGTCAGTATTCGCTCCGCTGAAACGATGTGACAGTGATCGGATATGAGGTTCCGGTGACCGGCCACAACAGCGGAGTGATGACCGACATGCGGTGTGTGACGCTCGCGGTCACAGAGTCAGACCCCGGGTTGGATGGGCCTTGCCCGTTGCTGGTGGCATTGGTCACCGCGGCCCCGTTCAGGCAGTGGAACGTCACGCTCAAGGTCGCGCCTGCGATGACCGAACTTGCCGGCGTGCCGTTGCTCGAGCTTTCGAGCGCGGCCTGGTTTGCGATGGTCGTGATGGCACCCCCTGAAGGTGGGATCGCCGACACGACGGTCACGGCCACGGGACCGCCGCCGGTGCCGGCGCAGATGCTGTTCGCCGTGCTTTGCTGATTCGTGGAAACAGCGATGCGCAGCGCCTGACGCACGGAGTTGGTGACGGCTTCGCGGTAATAGAAGGCGCGCCCGAGGTCCGTCACTCCAAGCGCGAGCAGCAGCACCACCGGAAGCGTGATCGCCGTCTCTACGAGAGATTGGCCCCGCTGACCTGCATGTATCACGTACCCGCTAAAACGGATTGCGGGAACGCGTCTTGCCGCTCGTCGAGAGACTTAACCTTCTGCGCGGAGACGGATTAAGAAAGAAATGACGCTGACTTTGGTTCACGCGTCGGTTTCGGCCCTCACGGCGGCCTTCTTCATGTTCTGGGAGGTGCTGTGGCCGCTGGCCTTCGGATTCTTCCTGTCAGGCGTGGTGCAGGCGTTGGTGCCCAAGCAGGCAGTCGCCCGGGTGCTTGGACGCAGCGACGTCCGCGGCTTTGCGTTTGCCTGCCTGTTCGGTGCCGCGAGCTCGAGCTGCTCATACGCCGCGGTGGCGCTGGCACGCACGCTTTTTCGCAAAGGCGCGACTTTCGCGAACGCGATCATCTTCGAGTTCGCTTCGACGAACCTCGTGTTCGAGCTTGGCCTGGTCCTGCTGATCCTCCTTGGCTGGCAATTCGTCGCGGCGGAGTTTGCCGGCGGGCTTCTGATGGCGCTGATCCTGTGGATCCTCTTCAAGCGGACTTTGGGCCAGCGCATGGTGGCGGACGCGCGGCGGCAGGCGGAGAGGGGCATCGTCGGGTCGACGATGGAGGGGCATGGCGAGATGGACATGTCGATCTCCGAAGGACCGTTCTTCAAGCGGCTGCTCAGCGCACGCGCCTTCACGGCGATCAGCCATTACTTCTTCATGGACGTGTACAGCGTCTATATCGACATCGGGCTCGGGTTCTTGATCGCCGGCGCGCTCGCGGCCTGGGTGCCGACAAGCTTCTGGCATGCCTTCTTCTTCACGTCGAATCCGGCCGTCAACACCTTTTGGGGCCCACTGGTTGGGCCGCTGCTTTCGATGATCAGCTTTGTCTGCTCGGTCGGAAACGTGCCGCTGGCCGCGGTGCTGTGGAACGGCGGCATCAGCTTCGGCGGCGTGATCAGCTTCATCTTCGCCGACCTGATCATCCTTCCGATCCTGAACATCTATCGCAAGTACTACGGCGGTCGGATGAGCCTGTACCTGCTCGCGGTCTCGTACGGCGCGATGGGGCTGGCAGGCTTCTTGATCGGGCTTGCCTTCAACCTCGCGGGCCTGACCCCCAGGCATTTCAACGTCGCGGCGCTGCAAGCGGCGCCGAGCTGGAACTACACGACCTTGCTGAATATCGCGTTCATCGCTTTGATCGCCGTGATGCTCTGGCGCTTCCTGACGACCGGCGGCCCGGAGATGGTGCGGGCGATGTCACATCCCGGTCACGGCGACCACGCTGACATGGATCAGGGGTCCGCGGAGCACCACGAAAACCACCAGCACTGAGCGCTTGATCTAGCGTCGCTAGGGCGGCCGGGTTCAACCCGGCCGCGACCCCGCCTTCATGAATTCCTCCTGACGTGGCACGGAGTGACTAATCGACAAATCACTTCCCAGGGGAGGGTGAGAGGGGCCCGAATCCGGCCGGCACAGCCTCGGAGAGAAGTCACGTTGGGCGGCGGCCGTTGAGGGCCCCGCATGAGAGGGAACCGCCGAGGTTCCCTCTCATAATGACTCCCGTGGCCATCATCGTCTGCCCGCAACCGCAGGCGGCAGAGGTCGGGCTCGAGGTCATGCGCCGCGGAGGAAATGCCGTCGACGCCGTGGTCACGTGCGCCTTCGTGCAGGGAGTCATCGATCCGCAGATGTGCGGGATCGGTGGCTGTGGCGTGATGCTGGTGCACAGCGCGAACGGCGGTGATGCGCTGCTTGAGTTCTACGCCACGGCCGGCTCGCGCACACGAGAGGACCAGTGGGAGCACCTCTTCATCCGTGAGGCTGCTGACCGGTATGGCTACGTGCTCGAGGGGTGGGTCAACGACGTCGGGTACCAGTCCGTCGGCGTGCCCGGAACCGTGGCCGGGCTGCACGAAGCGCTGACCCGGTTCGGTTCGATCTCGTGGGAGCAAGCCATCGAACCGGCCATCCCGCTCGCCCGCGACGGGTTTCCGGTCACGGGCTTCATGCACGGTTACTGGACCACCGACTACGGCCCGGACGTGGTGCCCAACCAGCAGCGGATCCAGGCCACGCCCACGGCCAAAGCGATCTACACGCACGACGGCGCGCTGTTCGCCATCGGTGAGCGGATGGTGCAGGCCGATTACGCGCGCACGCTGGAACGGCTGGCGCGCGAGGGACCCGAAGTGTTCTACAAGGGCGAGATCGCGGACGCGATCGCCGCCGACTTTGAAACCAACGGTGGCTTCATCACCAAGGAGGATCTGGCCAACTACAGCGTCAACGTGACCGAGCCGCTGAGAGGGACGTACCGCGGTCTCCAGGTCGCAGCCGCGGGCCCTCCGGCCGGCGGCCTGACCCTGCTCCAGATGCTGAACTTCCTCGAGGGCTATGACGTCCGCTCGCACGGATGGCCGAGCAGCGAAGCCGCCCGGCTCCTGGTGGAGGCGATGGCGTGGGCGATGGCCGACCGCGAGCTGCATATCGCCGACCCGCGGTTCATCGAGATTCCCACCGGGGCACTCGCCGACAAGCAGTACGCGGCCAAGGCCCGCGAAGTGGTGGCTGCCAGCGCCCGCGCGCACGATCGCGCCGACACGACGCAGGTGTGCGCCGTCGACGACTCCGGCAACGCGGTGTCGCTGACGCACACGCTTGGGTCGGCAAGCGGCGTCGTGACCCCGGGCCTGGGCTTTGGCTATAACGACTACATGAACTGCTTCGACCCGCGTCCCGGCCGACCCAACTCGGTCCGCCCGGGCAAGACGCGCGTGACCATGATGACGCCCACCTTCGTATTCGATCGCGGGCGCCCTCGCGCCATCATTGGTGCGCCTGGCGGCACCAAGATCGTGACAGCGATCCTCCAGGTCCTGGTCAACGTGATCGACCA
This sequence comes from Candidatus Dormibacteraceae bacterium, assembly GCA_041497555.1. Taxonomy (GTDB): domain Bacteria; phylum Chloroflexota; class Dormibacteria; order Dormibacterales; family Dormibacteraceae; genus Palsa-870. The sequence continues at coordinate 13,865 of JBGQGS010000030.1, forward strand.
CCAGATGTCGCCGGTCGAAGCGGTGAGCGCCCCCCGGATCGACTTTCAGGGCGATCTGGTCCAGGCAGAGGCCCGGATCCCGCTCGTGGTCTGCCAGGGTCTGGAAAAGCGCGGCTACCAGGTCAACCGGCGGACGCTGAATTACGACTCGTATTTCGCCAGGCCGCAGCTGATCGTCGCCGAGTCCGACGGCTTCCTCCACGGCGCCTCCGACCCGCGCAAGGATGGCGGCACCCCCCTCGACACCGAGACGGTATGAGGTTCCAGGGCAAGGTCGCGCTCGTCACCGGAGGGGGCAGGGGGATCGGCGCGGCGACGGCTCAACTGCTGGCCCGAGGCGGCGCGAAGGTCGCCGTGTCGGACATGGACATCGGGCCGGCTGAGGAGGTTGCCGGACCGATTCACGGTATCGCCATCGCCTGCGACGTCACCGATCGTGGACAGGTCGACGCCATGGTCGAGCGGACGGCGCAGGAGCTCGGCAGGCTCGACATCCTGGTCGCCTGCGCGGGCATCACGCGCGACAACCTGCTGTTCAAGATGACGGACGAGGACTGGGACGCCGTGATCGATACGCACCTGAAGGGCACCTTTCTCTGCGCCAGGGCAGCGCAGAAGCACATGGCCGATCAGAAGTACGGAAAGATGGTCTTTCTGTCGTCGATCTCAGCGCTGGGCAACCGCGGCCAGGCGAACTACTCGGCGGCGAAGGCCGGCCTCCAGGGCATGGCGCGGACGCTCGCCATCGAGCTCGGCCCGTTCAACGTCAACGTCAACGCAGTGGCACCCGGGTTCGTGGAGACCCGCATGACGCGCGCGACCGCCGAACGCCTGGGTGTCGATTTCGAGGCGTTTAAGATCGGGGCCGCGTCGCAGATCCCGCTCCGGCGTGTCGGGCAGCCCGAAGACATCGCCGAAGTCATCGCCTTCCTGTGCAGCGACGAGGCGGGCTTCGTGTCGGGCCAGACGATCTATGTGCGGGGCGGTCCCTAAACCTCCAGCATTTCCCGGGCCTGGCGCACGATCCTCCTGACCAGCTCGCCGGCAGGCATGATGTCGTGGACGAGGCCGGCGGACTCGCCGGCGAGCACGAAGTCCCCCGAGGCAAGGGCGGCCTCGAGCGAAGGCCGCAGCTGGTCCGCGGCAAGCGCCCACTCTTGCGGGCGATCGGCCCACTCGTCGAGCAGGGGGTGCTTGATGGTCCGCACGATGGCGCCGGGCCAGACGTGCTCCATCACATCGTCGTAGAACCTGCTCGCTGTGGTCTGGCTGCCGAGCGCGTTGAGGATCACGTCCTTGGAGTGTCCTCTTCCGCGCGCCTCGGGCGTGGCGAGGAATCGGGTGCCGATAAGGGCACCCTGGGCGCCAAGCATGAGCACCGCCGCCAGGCCTCGCCCGTCGGCGATCCCTCCGGCCGCCAGAACCGGCACGGCGCCGACGACGTCGACCACCTGGGGCACCAGCGGCAGGGTCGACATCATCCCGACGTGCCCGCCACCCTCGGTCCCCTGCGCGACGATGACGTCCGCTCCATCGCTGGCGACCTGGCCGGCTTCCTCGGGGCTCGCCACCATGTGGACCACCTTGATGCCGGCCTCGTGGGCCTGGTAGGTGAGCTCGGTCGCCCGCCCCCAGGCCAGCGACAGCACGGGGACGCGCTGGGCGAGGGTCATCTGGACGGCCGCCTGGTCGATCTGGCAGACGACGTGGTTGACTCCGAACGGGCGCGAGGTGAGCTCCCGCACCCGCCGGATCTCGCTTCGCAGCTCGTCAGGCGTGCGGCCGAGGCCGCCGATGATGCCCAGGCCGCCGGCATTGCTCACGGCCGCGACGAGCTCAGGCGTGGTGTATCGCGCCATTCCGGCCTGGAAGATCGGAACGTCGATCTCGAACAGCTCGCAGACGGGTGTGTGGAGTCGGGTCATTGCGCGCGCGTCTCCTAATATCCGCTTCCGTTCGACGGCAAGTACGCAGCCTCCAAAGCGTTGGACAGGCTTGTGAACCGGATTCTCAGCCGCGTCCGGCAGCGTTTGGCCGGCCGAACTACTGTTCGCCGAAGAGGCCTCTGGAGGCCCCAAGCGCGTATTCGAATCGAGTTTGGCGAGGTAAGACCGCCCCAGTCGCTCTGGAGTCCGGTACCATCCCCTACAGGGTTGACGCCCTCGTCGGACCTCTGGTACGGTGACGGCCGTCTCAGGGGAGCCGCCCATCGCGGGGCGAGTTCGCACTCGTAGGGGTAGGAATTGCGAGTTCACCGTTATCTGACTCACGCCGTCGTGCTCGCCGTAGCGGTCGCGATCTCGAGCTACGCCACGATGGATCGTCATTTCCCCACCTACCTGACCGCCCGCCTGGGCGCCGTGAACGCCGAGGCGACGGTCATTACCGAGGGCGGCACGGTCGGAGACGTCTCGCTAGGCCGCTACAGCACGATCATCAAGCCGGTCTCCATCCCGACCGCGGCTCTCATCAACCGCAGGCCCCTCAGCTACGCGGTCGCACCGGGCGAGAGCCTGGCCACCATCGCGGCCAAGTACAACGTGACCGTGAGCCAGATTCGCTGGTCGAACACGAACCTGATGTCGACCGACTCGGTCGCCACCGGAGACCAGCTGATCATCCCGCCGGTTCCCGGGATCGTCATCACCACGAAGGCGAGCGACACGTTCGAGAGCCTGGGCACCAAGTACCAGGTCGACCCGCAAGTCATCGTCGACTTCAACCGGCTGCGCAGCACTCAGCTGACGGCCGGGACCGTGCTCGTGGTCCCGGGTGGCGTCGGCGGCGCGTTCCCACCGCCACCGGCCCTGTACCAGCTTCTCGCTCGCTCCGGCACCGGCCAGGCGTTCAACGCCCACGTCGTCGGATGCTGCCTCGGTCCTTACCCGGCCACCGGATTCCCGGTCGGGTGGTGCACCTGGTACGTCGCGACCAAGCGCAACGTCACGTGGCGCGGTGACGCCGGCTACTGGTACGCCAACGCCTCAGCTCAGGGTTACCCGGTTGGGCCGACGCCCAAGGTCGGGGCGATCATGGTCACCTGGGAGAGCTGGGCGGGCCACGTCGCGTACGTCGAAGCTGTCAACGC
>JBGQGS010000031.1:0-16494 GCA_041497555.1 Candidatus Dormibacteraceae bacterium
CTGCGCGGCAGCAGGCAGGACGCCGCTCAGGTCAGCGGATGGCTTCAGCAGCGGCTCGGAGATGGCGCGAAGAACGGCGGTCTCGTACGGGTACTGCGTCTGGCCGGGATCGAGCGAACCCGGTTGGTCTTCGAGCAGCACCCGCAGCGTCTGGTCCTTGGCAAGCTTCGGCCCTTGCGTCAGGGCGCCGGTATCGCAACCCGAAAGCCCCACCAGCATCAACAGCGCGACCGCGACCGCGCGACAACGAATCAGGCTTGGAGTCACAAATTCATCATATCCAGCGTGGCCGGTAGGCCCGGCTTCGCCGGGCCATCCGCTAACCAGGCCTCTCGCCTGCCTTGCGTGGCTGGGAGAAACCTCTTAGCAAATCCCAACGGCCAGGAAAGAGAGTCATGAGAGGGAACCTAAGGTTCCCTCTCATACAAAAGGGGAACACCCTGGCGGGCGCCCCCTTGTGCACGTAGTCATGACTTTAACCCAAACCGGGCTCGATTGGAACTTCCTATCACATCGCCACTAGGCCCGGCTTTGCCGGGCCGTCTAACACGCTTGGCTTAGCCGCCAAACGCCGCGGGGAGTAGGAGGGAGAGCAGGGGCGCTCGTCCCGGAACGTGCTTATTGACTGCTTGCGTTCCTGAATGCTGCCGGCGAGCGCCCCGATGAGAGGGAACCTAGGTTCCCTCTCATACTGACAGGGTCTCCAGGTCGATCGGCTCCTCTTCGAGGATCCTCGCGGCCTGCTCGCGCTGCTTCTTGTAGTAGTCCAGCCCGGTCCCGGCAGGGATGAGCTTGCCGATGATCACGTTCTCCTTGAGACCACGCAGGCGGTCCACCTTGCCGGAGATCGCCGCCTCGGTCAGGACACGAGTTGTCTCCTGGAAGGACGCAGCCGACAGCCACGAGGTGGTGTTCAGCGCCGCCTTGATGAGGCCGAGCAGCACGGTCTGGGCGGTGGCGGGCTCGCCGCCCTCTGCCAGGGCGCGCGCGTTGCCCTCCTCGTACTCCCACTGCGACACAATCTCGCCTGGAAGCAGTCCGGTGTCGCCGGCCGAGTCGACGCGGACCTTCCGCATCATCTGCCGGACGATGACCTCGATGTGCTTGTCGTTGATGTCCACGCCCTGGCTCCGGTAGACCTTCTGGACCTCGTCGACCAGGAAGGTCTGCACTGCCTCCTTGCCCAGGATGTGAAGCAGTTCCTGCGGTGAGATCGACCCCTCGGTGATCTGCTGTCCGGCCTTGACGAGCACCTTCTGTCCGTCCCGGCGGTCGAGCTCAGGCCGGATGCGCACCTGGTGCGGGATGGCGTATTCGCGAACCTCCTCATCGAGGGTCCGCACCGTGACCTCCTTGGCCGACACGGTCGCCTTGCCGGCGTGCCGCGTGCGCACGGCGTTGCCCTTGGAGTCGCGGGCCAGCTCCTGGCCCTCCATGAGGTCGTCCTTGCTCTTGACGAGCATCTGCATCTTGGGGTCGATCGGGTAAGAGACCTCGAACTCCTCCCTGGACGTCACGCGCACCTTGCGCGAGCCCTCCTGGCGAATGATTTCGAGCTCCCCATCGATCTCGGAGATGATGGCCTTGCCCTTGGGGATGCGAGCTTCGAACAGCTCCTCCACGCGGGGCAGACCCTGGGTGATGTCCACCCCCGCGACACCGCCGGTGTGGAAGGTGCGCATGGTCAGCTGAGTGCCCGGCTCGCCGATGGACTGCGCGGCGATGACACCCACCGCCTCGCCGATCTCCACAACCTTGCCCGTAGCGAGGTTGCGCCCATAGCACGTGCGGCAGACGCCTTCGCGCGCCTCGCACACGAGAACCGAACGCATCTTGACCGGCACACCGGCCGCGATGATCTTGCGCGCTTGATCGTCGCTGATCGACGCACCCGTCTGGACGAGGACCTTGCCGCCGACGGTGATGTCTTCGGCCGCAACTCGGCCTGCGATCTTCTCGAAGATTGGATCGTTCTTCGCCCGCTCGGGGGTGATGTCACGGACCCAGATGCCGTTGGTCGTGCCGCAGTCCTCTTCCCGCACGATCACGTCCTGGGCGACGTCGACCAGTCGGCGCGTCAGGTATCCGGAGTCGGCGGTTCGGAGGGCGGTGTCGGCCAGGCCCTTGCGCGTGCCGTGCGTCGAAATGAAGTACTCGAGCACGGTGAGGCCCTCAGTGAAGTTGGCCATGATCGGGAGGTCGATGATCCGGCCAGTGGGGTCGGCCATCAGGCCGCGCATGCCTGCGAGCTGGCGAATCTGCTGGATGTTTCCGCGGGCGCCCGAGCCCATCATCATCCAGATTGGGCTGAACTTGTCGAAGGCATGCTCGGTGGCGTTACCGACCTCTTCGTAGGCCTTCTGCCACAGCTCGATCACCTTGCGGTAGCGCTCGTCGTCGGTCATGACGCCGCGGCGGTACATCCGCTCGACGTCGGCGACCTCCTTCTCGGTGGCGTGGATGATCTGCCACTTGGACTCGGGGTGCGGGATGTCCATCGCGGAGACGGTGATCCCGGCCTGGGTTGCGTAGCGGAACCCCAGCCGCTTGATGTCGTTGACCACGATCGCGGTGGTGTCGCTGCCATAAAGGCGGTACAGCTCCGCCACCAACGTGCGCAGCAGCTTGCGGTCGTAGTGCGCGTTCTGGAACGGCAGCGGGTGCATCGTCGTGACCTCATCTGGGGACGCCCCCCCTGACCCCTGCGGCGCCTTGCCGACGGGCAGCGACTGGTTGAAGACGACGCGCCCGGGCGTCGTGACGACCAGGGTGTCTCCGATCCGGACGCGGATCCATTCCTGGAGCTTGACCACCTTTGCCTCGAGTGCGAGCACGACCTCGTTCTCCGAGCTGAAGGCGTGGAGTTTCGAGAGCTGGCCCTCGCCCGGCTGATCGCCGCGCGCCGCGGTGAGCCAGTAGCAGCCCAGAACCACGTCCTGCGTCGGCGCGACCACCGGGTGGCCGTCCGCCGCGGACAGGATGTTCTGCGACGACATCATCAGGTTCTTCGCCTCGGCGATGGCGCCACTGAAGAGCGGCACGTGCACAGCCATCTGGTCGCCGTCGAAGTCGGCGTTGAAGGCGGCGCACACCAGCGGGTGGATCTGGATGGCCGAGCCTTCGACCAGCACCGGCATGAAGGCCTGGATGCCCAGGCGATGCAGGGTCGGAGCGCGGTTGAGCAGCACCGGATGGTCGCGGATGACCTCGTCGAGGACGTCCCAGACCTCCGTCCGGCTCCGCTCGACCATTCGCTTGGCCGACTTGATGTTGGTCGTGTAGCCCTTGTTGACAAGCTCTCGCATGACGAACGGCTTGAACAGCTCGAGCGCCATCTTCTTGGGCAGGCCGCACTCGTGGAGCTTCAGCTCGGGACCAACCACGATGACGGAGCGGCCCGAGTAGTCCACTCGCTTGCCGAGCAGGTTCTGTCGGAACCGACCCTGCTTGCCCTTCAGCATGTCGGAGAGCGACTTGAGCTTGCGGTTGCCTGTGCCGGTGATGGCACGACCGCGGCGACCGTTATCGATGAGCGCATCTACGGCCTCCTGGAGCATCCGCTTCTCATTGCGCACGATGATCTCCGGGGCGCCGAGCTCGAGCAGCCTCTTCAGGCGGTTATTGCGGTTGATCACGCGGCGGTAAAGGTCGTTCAGGTCGGACGTGGCGAAGCGGCCGCCGTCCAGCTGGACCATGGGGCGCAGCTCGGGTGGGATGACCGGCAACACCTCGAGCACCATCCACGTCGGGCTGGCGTTCGACTTTCGAAAGTCCTCAACAACCTTCAAGCGCTTGATCGCCTTCTGCTTGCGCTGGCCGCTCGATGACTTCGACTCCTCGCGCAGCCGGTACATCTCGGACTGCAGCTCGATGCGCGAGAGCAGCTCCCGCACGGCCTCGGCGCCGATGCCGGCTTTGAAGCTGCGCCCGAAGCGCTCCTGGAAGTCTCGGAACTGGGTGTCGGTGAGGATCTGCTTGGGGTGCAGCGCCTCGAGGTCGGTGCGCGTCGCCTCGATCTCCTGCTGCAGCGCCTCGAGCTCACCCTGGATGCCATCGCGCTGCGTCTTGGTGGCGCCTTCGATCTGGGCCTCAAGTGCCTTGCGGTCGGCGTCGAGCCTCTCTTTGGCCCGCTTCTGCGCCGCCTTGGTGTTGGCCTCGAGCTTCTCGATCTTCTCCTGGACCTTGCCGAGCACGCCACGCGACATCTCGCGCGACATCAGGTCGCCCTTCTCGACGACGACCTCCTCGTCGCCGTCCAGGCCGACGGAAAGAGTCCGGCGCGACTTGGTGCCGATGCCGGCCTTGATCGCCTCGGTCGCCTTCTTCCCCTGCGTGGTCAGCGCGTCGACCGACTCCTGCAGCTCTTCCTCGAGGCGTGCGACCTCGACGTCGACCTCGCCCTTCAGCTTCTTGGTCTTGCCCTCGTGCTCGGAGCGAAGCTCCCTCGACTTGGCGTCGATATCGGCACGCAGCCGGATCGCCCGCTCGTCCTTATCCATGTTGAGGACGGCCAGCATGTCCTTGCGGACCTCTTCGTGGACGTCCGTGACGATGTAGTTGGCGAAGTAGAGGATCTTCTCGAGGTTGCGCGGCGACATGTCGAGCAGCAGACCCATGCGGCTCGGGATGCCCTTGAAGTACCACACGTGGCTCACCGGCGAGGCGAGCTTGATGTGGCCCATGCGCTCGCGGCGAACCTTGGAGCGGGTCACCTCGACGCCGCACTTGTCGCAAATGATGCCCTTGTAGCGGTAGCGCTTGTACTTTCCGCAGTGGCATTCCCAGTCCCGGGTGGGTCCGAAGATGCGCTCGCAGAACAGACCATCACGCTCCGGGCGGAGCGTGCGGTAGTTGATGGTCTCTGGCTTCGTAACCTCGCCGTGCGACCACGACATGATCGTGTCGGGCGACGCCAACGAAAGCTTCAGCGCGTCAAAATTCTCCAGCTTGAGCACTAGTACTCCTTCCTTACTGCTGACTCAGGCACCCTCCCCCTCCAGGGGGAGGGCAGGGTGGGGGTGGAAGCAAGTTGCATCCGCGATTCGGAAACCATCATTCGCCCGAGTCTTCCCCGAGCTCTTCGCGCTCGAGGCTGATGCCAAGGTCGAGCGGGATCTCCGGGATGTCCTCTTCTGACAACACGATCTGGCGCTCGTCCTCGCTCAGGATCTCGACCCCGAGCGCAAGCCCTTCCAGCTCCTTGACCAGCACGCGGAACGATTCCGGGATGCCGGCCTCGAGCGTGTTGTCGCCCTTGACGATCGCCTCGTAGGCCTTGACGCGGCCGACGATGTCGTCGGACTTGACGGTCAGGATCTCCTGCAGGACGTGCGCGGCGCCGTAAGCCTCGAGCGCCCACACCTCCATCTCACCAAAGCGCTGGCCGCCGAACTGCGCCTTGCCGCCCAGCGGCTGCTGGGTGACCAGGCTGTACGGACCGGTCGACCGGGCGTGGATCTTGTCCTCGACCAGGTGCGCCAGCTTGAGCATGTAGATCATGCCCACCGTCACAGGCTCGTCGAACTCCTCGCCGGTGCGGCCGTCGCGCAGCCGGACCTTGCCGTCCGCCGGCAGGCCGGCCCTCTCCAGCTCCTTGACGATCGTCTCCATCGGCGCGCCGTCGAAAACCGGCGTCGCGACCTTGATGCCGAGCGTCGCGGCGACCCATCCGAGGTGGGTTTCCAGGACCTGGCCGAGGTTCATCCGGCTCGGCACGCCGAGCGGGTTGAGCACGATGTCGACCGGTGTCCCGTCGGGCAGGTAGGGCATGTCCTCGGCCGGCATGATCCGGGCGACCACACCCTTGTTGCCGTGGCGGCCCGCCATCTTGTCGCCAGCCGAGATCTTCCGCTTCTGTGCGATGTACACCCGGACCATCTCGTTGATGCCGGGGCCCAGCTCGTCCTTGTTGTCGCGCGAGAAGACCTTGACGTCGACCACGATGCCGCGCTCGCCATGAGGCACGCGCAGGCTGGAGTCGCGCACCTCGCGCGCCTTCTCACCGAAGATGGCGCGGAGCAACCGCTCCTCGGCAGAGAGCTCGGTCTCGCCCTTGGGCGTGATCTTGCCCACCAGGATGTCGCCCTGCTGGACCTCGGCGCCGATGTAGACGATGCCGCGCTCGTCGAGGTTGCGCAGCGCGTCGTCGGCGACGTTGGGGATGTCGCGGGTGATCTCCTCCGGACCGAGCTTCGTCTCGCGGGCCTCCGACTCGTACTCCTCGATATGGATCGAGGTGTACATGTCCTCCTTGACCACGCGCTCCGACAGCAGGATCGCGTCCTCGAAGTTGTAGCCCTCCCAGGGCATGAACGCGACCAGCACATTGCGGCCGAGCGCCATCTCTCCGTCGTCGATCGCCGGGCCGTCGGCGAGCACGTCGCCCTTGGTGACGTGCTGTCCCGCCTTGACCTTGACGCGGTGGTTCAGGCAGGTGCCCTGGTTGGAGCGGGCGAACTTCTGCAGGGGGTAATGCCGGTCGGCGCCACCGCCATCCGGCTTGACCACGATTTCGAACACCGGGGTCGCATGGACCGTCTTGAGGTCCTTCGGGTGCGCGACGTCGGTGACAGTGCCGGCGACATCGGCGACGATCATCTCGCCCGAGTCCTTCGCGGCGTAGTACTCGACGCCCGTCCCGACCAGCGGCGCGTCGGTGACCAGCAGCGGCACAGCCTGGCGCTGCATGTTGGCGCCCATCAGCGCGCGGCCGGCGTCGTCGTGCTCGAGGAACGGAATCATGGCCGTCGCCACCGAGACGATCTGCTTCGGCGACACGTCCATGTACTGGATGTTCGCCACGTCTTCGATCTTGAAGTCGCCCCGTGCACGCGCCGGGACGCGCGCGTCCACGAAAGCGCCCTCAGGGGTGAGGGCCGCATTGGCCTGGGCGATGCCGAACATGTCCTCTTCGTCGGCGGACAGATACTCGACCTCGGTCGAGACCCAGGGGATGATGTCCACGCCTGGCACGTGAGCCTTGAGCAGCTTCTGCACCGACTTCGCGTCGAGCACCTCGTGGGCAGGAAGCACTTCGTGGCCCTTCGGGTCGAGCGCCGGCCGACGCAGGGTCCGGCCGACGAGCTTGTCGGCCACGCCTTCGCTCAGCGACACGCGGTTGTACACGCGGCGGAATGGAGTTTCGACAAAGCCGAACTCGTTGACCTTGGCGTAGGTCGCGAGGTTGCCGATCAGCCCGATGTTCGGACCTTCGGGCGTTTCAATCGGGCAGATGCGCCCGTAGTGACTGTGGTGAACGTCGCGCACGTCGAAACCAGCCCGCTCGCGGGAAAGGCCGCCGGGACCCAGCGCCGACAGGCGGCGCTTGTGCGTCAGCTCGGAGAGCGGGTTGTGCTGGTCCATGAACTGCGACAGCTGGCTGGAGCCGAAGAACTCTTTGATCGCCGCGACCACCGGACGCGCGTTGATCAGCGACGCCGATGTGACCGTGTGCGGGTCACTGATCGTCATGCGTTCCTTGATGATCCGCTCCATGCGGATCAAGCCCATACGGAACTGGTTCTGCAGCAGCTCGCCCACGGCCCGCACGCGGCGGTTGCCGAGGTGGTCGATGTCGTCGGGGATCTGCTTCTCGCGCGGGGCGTTGTTGAGCTCGATCAGCTTGCGGAGGAAGGCGATGAAGTCGCCCTTCTCCAGGATCCGCAGCTCGCGCCGGCGCACGCGCTCGAGGATGTCCTCCTCATCGCGGCCGAGCCGCTTGTCGACCTTGTACCGGCCGACGCGGCCGAGGTCGAACCGGCGCGGGTTGAAGAACAGGCTCTGCAGCAGGTTGCGCGCGTTGTCGACGGACGGGGGATCACCCGGCCGGACGCGGCGGTACAGCTCGAGCAGGGCGTCCTCGGTTTTGGTCGTCGTGTCCTTGTCGAGGGTCGATTCCATGTAGCGGTGCTCGGGGTTGTTGTCGACGTCCCCGAACATCTCGAGCATCGCGCGCTTCTGAGCTTCGCGGTCGTTCTCCGTACCCTTCAGCTGGGGCAGTTCGAGCGCCTTGAGCAGGACCGTCACGGGGACCTTGCGCTTGCGGTCGATCTTGACCGTCAGCAGGTCCTTGGCCGACGTCTCGATCTCCAGCCACGCGCCGCGGTTGGGGATCAGCTTGGCGCCGAACAGCTTGCGGCCGGTGTTCGGGTCCTCGGCGGCGGTGAAGTAGACGCCGGGCGAGCGCACGAGCTGTGAGACGACGACGCGCTCGGTGCCGTTGACTATGAAGGTGCCCTCGTCGGTCATCATGGCGAAGTCGCCCATGTAGACCTCGGACTCCTTGATCTCCCCCGTCTCCTTGATCGTCAGCCGGGTCTTGATCCGCAGCGGCGCGGCATACGTCATGTCGCGGTTGCGGCACTCCTCGACCGAGAACTTCGGCTGGCCGAACTCGTAGTCGAGGAACTTCAGCTCGAAGTTCTTACCGGTGTAGTCGGTGATCGGGTTGATCTCGTCGAAGAGCTCCCGCAGACCCTCGCTCTTGAACCACTTGAAGGATTCGAGCTGTGTCGCTATGAGGTCCTTAAGCTCGACAAGGTTCGGGATACGGCCGTAGCTGAGACGTGAGGGAGCTCTCATCTCTGAGATCATTCGGTTCTCCTTAGGAAAAAGGGCGCGCTCAGTTAATAGGCAGAGTGAGCGGCCGGGCGTGCACGAAGGGCCAGTATACGACGAAACGGCCCCGCGTGGGGACGTTTCATCGAAGCCAGGCGACCCGCCCGCCTGACCAAGGTGCGGGCACTATAGCACCGCTCGAGCTCCGCCGCTAGCCTGTTGTCGATGCCGGATTGGAAGGCGCTGCGGGCCGAGTTTCCGCTCCTCGACCGGTACATCTACTTCAACTCCTGCTCCCTCGGTCCGCTCCCCCGGCGGGGACGGGCCGCCCTGTCCCGATATGTCCAGGATTGGGACGAGAAAGGCACACCGGTCTGGTATTCGGACTGGCTTCCCCTGCTGGAGCTGTTCAGGGCCCGGATCGGCGAGCTACTGCGGGCGCCGGCCGGCACGACAGCCATCGCGCCTTCGGTCTCGGTCGCGCTGACCACCCTGGCCACCGGCCTGCCCCTGGCTGAGGGGCGCAACAAGGTGCTCATCGGCGAGCTGGACTTCCCGACCATCGGCCACCAGTGGCTGAGCCGGCCGGCCTATGAGGTCGAGTTCGTGCCGAGCCGCGACGGGATGACCATCCCGCCCTCGGCTTTTGCCGAGCGGATCGACGACCGGACGGCGCTGGTGGCGACGACCCATCTCTTCTACACGACCGGCTACCTGCAGGACGTGCGTGCAATCGCCGACGCGGCCCACGCTGCGGGGGCCCTCTGTCTCATCGACGGCTACCAGACCTGCGGCTGCGTGCCGCTGGACGTCGCGGCGATGGGATGCGACGCATTCGTTGGCGGGTGCCTGAAGTGGCTCAGCGGAGGTCCGGGCAACGCCTTCCTTTACGTCCGCCCTGAGCTGATCCGGCAGATGCGCCCGCAAGGAACCGGCTGGTTCGCCACACACGACCCGTTCTCCTTCACGCTGCAGGAGCTCGTGTTCGCCGACGATGCGCGCCGGCTGGAGACCGGGACGTGGGCCGTGCCCTCGCACTACGCGGGCCTGGCGGGCCTAGAGCTGATCCTCGAAGTCGGCGTGGAGAACATCCAGCAGCGCTTGCGCGACCTGACCGGCCGGATCCTGGAGCGCTGCGACGGGGCCGGTGTCCGGACGTTCACTCCGCGCGAGCCTGAGCGGAGGTGCGGGATCGTCACGCTGCAGTGCGAGCATCCCGAGGAGGCCGAGGCGCGGCTCCATGCCGGCGGGGTGATCGTCGACTCGCGCCCCGGCCGCGTGCGCCTGTCACCCCACTGGTGCGTGACAGATGAGGAGCTGGAGCGCGGGATGGACCTGGTCCTGCAGCACGTGGGCACGGCGACCAGCGCCCTCTAAGCAGCGACCGGCGCGACGCGTCAGGCCGCGGCGCTGCCTCCCGCACTTCGCGCCGCCTCGAACCGGTCTGGGGTCGGCGGGATCGCGGGCATTCGAGGCAACCCACTCTTAACAGGGCAGGTGAAAAAGAAAGAGCCGGGCCGCAGGCCCGGCTCTAATCGAAAGCCTTCCTATTTCGACTCGGCCGTTGCGCCAGCTTCCTTCAGCCGCGCGACCGCCTTCTCCGCGTCGGCCTTACTGACGTTCTCCAGCACCGGCTTCGGAGCCGCGTCGACCAGGTCCTTGGCCTCCTTCAGCCCGAGCTGGGTCAGCTCGCGGACCGCCTTGATCACGTTGATCTTGCTGTCGCCGACCGCGGTCAGGGTCACTGTGAACTCGGTCTGCTCCTCTTCAGCCTCTGCGGCCGCACCCGCCGCCGGCGCCGCGGCGACCGTCGCCACTGCTGCAGCGGCCTTGATGCCGAACTCGTCCTCGATCGCCTTCACGGCCTCGACAACATCGAGGATGCTCCAGTCCTTGAGGGCCTCGACGAAGTCCTTCGGGGTGATCTTGGTTGCCATGTCTACGCTGCCTCCTTTTGAATACGGGGTCCCCGCGAACTCACGCCGCAGGCTCTGAGTTCGGGGGGCTGAGTTTGGTTTTGTATGCATCCAGCACGCCCATCAGCTGCTGAAGCGGTGTCTGCATGATTCCGACAAGCTGGGCCACCGGTGATTGAAGCGTGCCCATGAGCTGGGCGATCAGAGCTTCGCGGGACGGCAGATCAGCCAGCTGCTTGATCTGGTCCGAAGAGAAAATCCTGCCTTCGACGAGCCCACCGACGACGTCCAGCTTCAGCCGGGTCGCACGGACGAACTCGTTGATCAGCTTGGACGGGACGCCCAGGTCGTCGTAGCCGAAGGCGATCGCCACCGGGCCCTTGATCTCCTCCTGCAAAGCCGGATAGCCGGCCGCCTCCGCGGCACGCCTGGCCAGCGTGTTCTTGACGACGCGGTATTCGACGTCGCCGCCCCGGAGCTTGCCGCGCAGCTCCTGGATCTGGCTGACCTTGAGCCCGCGGTAGTCGGTGAGCACGGCGACCTTCGCCTTCTTCAGCTTCTCGGTCAGAAGCTCGACCTGCTCGACTTTCTGTTCTTTCCTAGCCTTCGGCAATAAAAAATCCTCCCTAACCCCATCGACCATGCGCCCTGCGCGCGCCCGGCAACACGTCGAGGCAGGAAGGATCAAGTGTCCTTCGAATCTTGTGCCTCTGCAGGAAATTAAGCGAGCGGGACGCCCGCACCTACGGTCTAGGGCAGGCGCGAATTATACCGGGTTCGCCTTGACCCAATCCTCGCGCAGAACCTCGGTGATCACGAGGTCGAGCCATCTTCCGCCCGCGAATCGCTCTTCGCGCTGGCGACCGACGATCTGATAGCCGGCCGCAGCCTGGGCGCGGCCGCTCGCCTCGTTGCCGTCGTGATAGGCCGATTTCAGCTTGCGCAGCGGAAGCTCCATGAAGGCGTACCTTGCTCGCAGCTGCATCACCTCGCGGGCCAACCCCTTACCCCACACCGTCCTGTCCCCGATCAGGGTCCCGGTCGTGCCATGACCGTGTTTCCAGTCGATGACATGGATGCCGGTCGTGCCCACGGCTCGGCTCTCGTGCTCGATCAGCCAGATCACGCTGTTGGGGTCGCGGGCGACCTTGTCCAGCCACTCCTTCTCGAACTCGATGCCAGGCGGGTGCCGCAAGTCGAGGAAGCGAGTGACCTCCAGGTCCTCGAACCAGGTGATCATGACGTCGGCGTCAGAGGGCTTCGGCGGGCGGAGACGGAGCATCTTGCCCTGGATAACTGGGCCGTACATGGCCCGAAAGTGTATGAGAGGGAACCCGGATGGGTCCCTCTCATCGCCCGGTCGCTTCGCGACGGGGCTGCTCACCCTCCGGTATATCGATAGGACTGATTGAGAGTCTGAAGCCCAGCTACGCCGGGAGACTAAAGGACAAAGTAGCGGCCGGGGGACCCCGGCCGCCCATGCGACGCGAGAAGCTACTAGCTGCTGGTGTGCAGCTTTGCGGCTTCCTTGACGTCCACCGGAACGGACGGCCCCTGCGTCGAAGCGAGGTAGAACGAACGCAGGTACTGGCCCTTGGACGATGCCGGCTTGTTGCGAATCAGCGCGTCGATCAGAGCCGAGAGGTTCTGGTGCAACTGCTCCGAATCGAAAGACACCTTGCCGATCGGCGCGTGCACGATGCCGAACTTGTCGGTCCGGAACTCGACCTTGCCGCCCTTGACCTCGCGGACGGCTCGAGCGACATCGAAGGTCACCGTTCCCGACTTGGGGTTGGGCATCAGGCCGCGCGGGCCGAGGATCTTGCCTAGCGGTCCGACCTTGGACATGATGTCCGGCGTCGCGACGGCAGCATCGAAATCGGTCCATCCCTCCGACACCTTCTTGACCAGGTCGTCGCCGCCCACGTAGTCGGCGCCAGCCTCCTGCGCCTCCTTCGCCTTGTCCGCGGTGGCGAACACGACGACGCGCACCTTCTTGCCGGTTCCGTTGGGCAGCACGACCGAGCCACGCACCATCTGCTCGGCGTGACGGGGGTCGACTCCCAGGCGAATGTGGGCCTCGACGGTGGCGTCGAACTTCGAGATCGACGTGTCCTTCACCATCGCGCACGCCGCGGTCGGGTCAAGCCCGCCGTCGCCGTTGCTCGCGAGGGCCGCCTCGACCTTCTTGGCGGCCTCGATGTACTTCTTCCCTCTTTTCTTCGGCATTTACGTCTACTCGACGACCTCCAGGCCCATCGAGCGCGCGGTGCCCTCGACCATCTTCATCGCGGCCTCCGAGTCGTAGGCATTGAGGTCTTTGCGCTTCGTCTCGACGATCGTGCGCAGCTGCTGCCTCGTCACCCGCCCGACTTTCTCCCGGTTCGGCTTCGCCGATCCCTTTTCGATCCCGGCCGCCCGCTTCAACAGGTTGACCGCGGGGGGAGTCTTGAGCACGAACGAAAAGCTGCGGTCCTCGTAGATCGTGATCTCCGCGGGCACGACGTCACCGGCCTGCTGAGCGGTGCGCTCGTTGTAGGCCTTGGTGAACTCCATGATGTTGATGCCGTGCGGGCCCAGCGCGGTGCCCACCGGCGGCGCGGGGGTCGCTTTGCCGGCCTGCAGCTCGAGCTTGAGGATCGCTCGGACCTTCTTCTTGCCCATCTGAGGTAGCTCTTCTCTTCCTTATCTAAACGTGTATGTGATGCGCGCGCTCAGTGGACCTTCTCGACCTGCAGCAGGTCGAGCTCGACCGGAGTCTCGCGTCCGAACATGTTGACCAGCACTTTCAGCTTGCCCTTCTCGGGGTTGATCTCGTCCACCTTGCCGTGGAAGTCCGTGAACGGTCCATCGACCACGCGCACCGACTCGCCGACCTGGAACTCGACCCGGATCTTCGGCGCTTCCTGCTTCATCTGCTTCTGGATCGCCCGCACCTCTTTTTCCTGAAGTGGGACCGGGCTGTTCGCGGAGCCGACGAAGCTCGTCACGCCAGGCGTGTTGCGGACTACGAACCACGACTCGTTCGACATGACCATCCGGACAAGGATGTAGCCCGGGAAGATCCGCTTCTGCACGTGACGGCGCTTGCCGTCTTTGATCTCGATCTCGTCTTCCATCGGGACGAGGACCTGAAGGATCTTGTCCTGCATATCCATTGACTCGATCCTCTTCTCGAGGTTCTTCTTGACCTTCTCTTCGTGCCCCGAGTACGCGTGAACCACGTACCACTGGGCTTCCTGCTCGGGCGCTGTGCTCTTCTCGACGGCCACGTTAATGGGCTCCGTTGTAGATCACGCGCCGGGCGATCTCAGCCAGGAGGGAGTCGGTGCCGCCGATGAAGGCGCCGAGCACGATCACGGTGAAGATGACGACCAGCGTGTAGCGGTACAGCTCTCCGCCAGTCGGCCAGACGACCTTGCGGAGCTCGTCGTAAACCTCGCGCAGGAATCGCCCGGGAGCGAACTCCGAGGACGGCTGCTCTGCACGCTTGTTGGCTGTTACCGCCACGGCTTACTTGGTCTCCTTGTGCGCAGTGTGCTTGTGGCACCACTTGCAGTACTTGCTCATCTCGATCCGGTCCGGATCGTTCTTCTTGTTCTTTACGGTGGTGTAGTTGCGCCGCTTACACACGCCGCAGGCGAGGGTGATGATGTCTTCCATGGTTGGCTCTCTGGTTGGGACTGAAAAAGAAAAAGCCTAGGTTACCTAGGCGCTGTCAATAGTAGCAGAGCCCCCAGAGGGAGCTTGACGTTCCCGGCCCGGCCCGCCGCGGGCCGGGCCATATCATTCGAGCGATGCCCGGACCAACCATCGCGGTGCTGCACGGCGACCAGACCGGAGAGGAGCTGCTCCTCGAGGCGCTGCGCCTGCTGGAGCCCGACGTGCTCGGGCTGCAGATCGAAAAGCGCGATTTCGACCTGTCGCTCGAGGTTCGCCGCAAGACCCGGAACCAGGCCGTCCTCGACGCCGCGGACGCGCTTCGCGAGTTCGGGTTCGGGATCAAGGCCGCCACCATCACCCCCGAAGCCGCCGGCGACGTGGGCAGCCCGAACGCCATCCTGCGGAAGCAGATCGACGGCAGGGTGATCGTGCGGACAGGGAGGCGCATCCCCGGCGTCCGCCCCCTCGCGGGTGTCCATGCCCCCATCTCGGTCATCCGGATGGCTGTCGACGACGCTTACGGCGCGAAGGAGTGGCGCGAGGGCCACGGGCTGGACGAGTGGGCGTTCCGGACCGAGAAGATCAGCCGCCGGACCTGCCGCATCGTCGCCGAGTACGCCTTCACCCACGCAAAGCGGATCGAGGCAAAGGTGTTCGGCGGCCCCAAGTTCACCGTGAGCCCGGTTTACGAAGGCATGTTCAAAGAGGAGCTCGACGCCGCCGCCAAGCGCCATCCCGATGTTCGGTATGACCCCCAGCTCATCGACGCCACCTACGCACTGCTGCTCGCGACGACCGGGGAATCATTGGTCATCCCGGCCCTCAACCGCGATGGCGACACCCTGTCCGACCTGGTCATGCAGATGTTCGGCACGATCGCCGGAGCGGAGTCGACGCTGCTCGCGTTCGACGAGTCAGGGACTGTCACGGTCGCCATGACCGAGGCTCCCCACGGCACGGCGCCGGGCCTGCAAGGCAAGAACGTCGCCAACCCGATGGCAATGATCCTGGCCGTTGCCTCTTTGCTGGGGTACATGAAGGGGGACGATCCACACCGCGCCTCCCGGGTGATCTATGAGTCGGCCCTGGAGGCGGTGTCCGATGGCGTGCGGACGGCCGACCTGGGCGGCCACGCCTCGACCACCGATTTCACCGACGAGGTGATCCGCCGGGTCCGAACGAAGATCGACGTCTGGAGCGCATTGGCAGACGTCGATCGCAAATGAGAAGGAACCGCCCGCGTGGGCCGAGGTGATCTGGTTTGGCGTCCGCGACGCCTGGACGGCGGCCGGGGAGTAATTTACCTCCCCGC
The DNA here is from genome assembly GCA_041497555.1 of Candidatus Dormibacteraceae bacterium. Lineage (GTDB taxonomy): Bacteria > Chloroflexota > Dormibacteria > Dormibacterales > Dormibacteraceae > Palsa-870. Next base: position 15,448 of record JBGQGS010000031.1, read on the forward strand.
TTGCCGGGGAGGTCGGCGCGCAGCGCCGGGTGGGGCCGTCCCCTAAACCGTGATCCGCTTGAAGGACTCGGCGTACCGGTAGCCGCCCCTCTTCCCCACCTCGCGGTGGCGCTTGCGCATGAACTTCTCGAAGTCCCACTCGTGCCCCGGCTTGGAGACCTGGCTCTTGTGCTTGCGCAGGGCAGCGATCTTGAGATCGATCGTCGGACTGATATCGACCAGGTGGTCGCCTGAGGTCCAGAAAGGAATCCAGACCTCCTTCACCTCGTGCGGCTCCAGGCCCTCTTTGAGCAGGCCGCGGAACGCGCGCGGATTCCGCGAGTCCGGGTACACGGCTGCCATCGTGGCTTCGCCGACGGCCAGGTGGTCGGGGTGCGATCCGCCCATCGGCGCGTCCAGCACCCGCCCTGGGATATGCGTGATGACGAGCTCGGGTTTGTATTTCCGGATCATGCGCACGATGTCGTGACGGAGCTTGAGGTCAGGTGACAGGTGCCCGTCCTTGTAGCCGAGGAACTCGACCTTCTTGACGCCCAGCACACGCGCGGCGGCCCTCTGCTCCTTCTGCCGGATCGCGACGAGCTCGGAGTCCTTCTGCTTCGGGTCCTCCCCGCCTTGCGAGCCGTCGGTGACGATGACGTAGGTGACGCGAGCGCCGCCCTTGGCCAGCTTCGCGATCGACCCGCCTGCTCCGAAGTCCGGGTCGTCGGGGTGCGCGGTCACTACAAGCACGCTGTTGAACTTCGGTGACTGCGATTTGGACGAGCTCGAGTTCGACCTTGAGGTGGCCTTCGCGATTTTCTTGCCGGTTTTCTTGGTCGTCGCCACGTCTCTGAATGTAAGCGATCGAGGAAACAGACTGTTCCGCGAAGTGGCCTACCTCGCGAATTAGCTCGACATGGCGCGGCCTCGGCGGCATCAGCGAAGCCCGGCCGCCGAGGCCCGATGGATTGGCGAGCGGTTTCCCGGGCTGGCCACTCCCTAGCGCTTCTTGGCCGGCGCGCCCAATGAGGCGAGCGGGATCGCAGGCTGGATTGGCTTCCACAG
>JBGQGS010000032.1:0-16391 GCA_041497555.1 Candidatus Dormibacteraceae bacterium
ATCGTCCAGCTTGGGCCCGGGCCGTATGCCACGGTCCAGGGGCACGCGGCCTGCGGCTGGATCGACGAAGATCACCTGCTCGCGCCCGACGCCGTGATCCAGTTCGCGGCCGAGACTCCGGGCAACCTGCAGGTGACGGCTGGCGTGACGCCGCTTGCTGCCAGTGGCGTCTGCGCCGGTCGGTTCCCAGGCGGGCTCTAATCCCTCCCCTTAGAGGGGGAGGTAGGGTGGGGGTGCGGAACGTCGCCAGCTTCCCCTTCAGGAGCAGATGGGTATACTCCCTAACGCCAGTCCTTGGCCCCACGAACTCGGAGGCTTCGCCGTGAGTTCGCGGGGACCCCTAAGAAGCGACTGAGTTAGCACGCCCGGGGCACAGCCCCTGTCCTTCGCGAGAAGGCCGGAACCGGGCAGAAGTGGAACAGGGAGGCAATCAAACGTGGCTCAAGTGACCTTGAAGCAGCTGCTGGAGGCGGGCGTCCATTTCGGGCACCAGACCAGCCGCTGGAACCCGAAGATGCGCGCCTACATCTTCACGGCGCGCAACGGCATCCACATCATCGACCTGCAGAAGACGGTCCGCCTGCTCGATGACGCGTGGGACTTCGTGCGCGGCGTGGCCGCCAGCGGCCGACCCGTGCTCTTCGTCGGCACGAAGAAACAGGCGCAGGAAACCATCCAGACCGAAGCCGCCCGCTGCGGGATGTACTTCGTGAACCGGCGTTGGATGGGCGGCATGCTCACCAACTTCAGCACCGTCAAGAAGCGCATCGAGCGGCTCCAGGAGCTGCGCAAGATGCAGCAGGAGGGCCAGTTCGAGCAGATGCCGAAGAAGGAGGCGAAGCGCCTCCAGGACGAGCTCGACCGGCTGATGTTCCACTTCGACGGCATCGCCGACATGAAGCGGCTGCCCGGTGCCCTGTATGTGGTTGACCCGCGCAAGGAGCACATCGCGGTCACCGAGGCGAACCGGCTCAAGATCCCCGTGGTCGCGATCACGGACTCCAACTGCGACCCCGACCTCATCACCTTCGTGATTCCTGGCAACGACGACGCGATCCGCGCCGTCAAGTTGCTCACTGGAAAGATCGCCGACGCGTGCCAGGAAGGTCGCCAGGAAGCTCAGGCACGGGGCGAGATTCTGCCCGAGGTCGAAGAGCGCGAGTTCCTGGAGACGCCTCGCTACGAGGAGATCGAGGAGTACCTCGAGGACGAGGAGGACTACCTGCCGACGGTCTCCGAGGAGGAGTTCGTCCGCACCGCCGAAGACGAGGAATCCCGCTAGTGGCGGGGGTTCCGATGGAGCTGATCAAGCAGCTTCGAGAGATGTCGGGCGCCGGGATGATGGACTGCAAGAAGGCGCTCGAGGAGGCTGAGGGCGACCTCGACAAGGCCTTCACGATCCTGCGCGAGAAGGGCATCGCCAGGGCGAGCAAGCGCGCCGGTCGGGCGACCGGCCAGGGCGTGGTCGAGGCCTACCTGCACAGCACGGGCGACGGCTATCCGCCGCAGGTCGGTGTGCTGATCGAGGTCAATTGCGAAACAGACTTCGTGGCCAAGGGCGATGATTTCCGCAAGCTCGCCAAGGAGCTCGCGCTGCAGGTGGCGGGTTACGAGCCCCGCTGGGTGTCACGGGAGGACGTCCCGGACGACGTGCTCGTGTCCGAGCGGAACCTCTATGAGGCCAAGGCAGTGCAGGACGGCAAGCCCGAGAAGATCGTACCCAAGATCGTAGAGGGCCAGGTGGAGACTTTCCTGAAGCAGAGCTGCCTGATGGAGCAGCCATATTTCCGCGAGCCCAGCCACACGGTGCAACAGTTGATCGCCGAGAACATCTCCAAGCTCCAGGAGAACATCACGGTTCGCCGGTTCGCCCGCTTTAACATCAGGGAGTCCTGATCAACAACAACCGCCGGCGCGCGCGACCGTCACGGGTCCTCGCGAAAAGGCCCTGCGAACTCTGAGGTTTCACCGTGAGTTCGCGGGGGGCCCTACACGTCGCAGCCTCGGAGCTCGCGGGGTAAAGAGCGCACGATGAACGTAGAAATGGGTGATCGTTCGCCGAAGTACAACCGCATTCTGCTCAAGCTGAGCGGCGAGGCGCTTGGCGGCGCTCGTGACTACGGCGTCGACCTCGACGTTGTCTCGAACATCGCGAACCAGGTGAAGCGCGTGCACGAGATGGGCGTGCAGACCGCGCTGGTCGTCGGTGGCGGCAACATCTTTCGTGGGCTCGCTGCGAGCGAGCGCGGCTTCGACCGCGCCACCGGTGACTACATGGGAATGCTGGCGACCGTCATCAACGCGCTAGCGCTCCAGGACGCGCTCGAGCGGACCGGAATACCGGCGCGCACGATGACCGCGATCCAGATGCCGCAGGTGGCCGAGCCCTACATCCGCCGCCGTGCTGTGCGCCACCTCGAGAAGGGTCGGGTCGTGATCCTGGCCGCCGGCACCGGCAACCCGTACTTCACGACCGACACCACCGCGGCTCTGCGCGCCGTCGAGATCGAAGCCGACGTGATCCTCAAGGCGACCAAGGTGGATGGCGTCTACACTGCTGACCCTAAGCGGGATCCGACCGCCGTCAAGCTCGCGCACCTCGGCTACCTCGAAGTACTCAATCGTGGAATCGAAGTGATGGACAACACAGCCCTCACCCTCTGCATGGACAACAACGTGCCCATCGTGGTCTTCAACCTGCTCGTGCCTGGCAACATCGAGCGCGTCGTGCTGGGCGAAGAGATCGGCACGTTGGTTGGCGCTGGTTCACCCGCGTGATCGATCCCGTCCTGCGCGACGCCGAGACGAAGATGGCCAAGTCGGTCGACCATTTCGCCGCCGAGCTCGCCACCATTCGCACCGGTCGCGCCAACCCTGCCCTGATCGACAAGGTGATGGTCCCCTACTACGGAACACCGACGCCCCTCAACCAGCTCGCCCAGATCAGCGCTCCGGAGGCGAGGCTGCTTGTCGTGCAGGTCTATGACAAGAGCCAGATCGGCGCCATCGAGAAAGCCCTGCGCTCCGGCGACCAGGGACTGAATCCCTCGAGCGACGGCCAGGTCATCCGCGTGCCGATCCCGGCCCTGAACGAGGAACGGCGCCGCGAATACGTGAAGCTGGTCCGTCAGAAGGCTGAGGAGGCGCGGGTCGCGATCCGCAACGTGCGGCGCGACGAGCTCCACCGCATCGACCAGATGCAGAAGCAGGGGGAGGTAGCGGAGGACGACTCCAAGCGGGCGCACGCGCGGCTGCAGAAGATCACCGAATCGCAAATCGAGCGGGTCGACTCGCTCGCGGGCCGCAAAGAGTCCGAGGTGATGGAGGTCTAAGACCCTCCCGCGCGGGCATTCGGGCTCAGTGCGCACTCGGTACGCTTTCCTGACCTTGGACGCGCATGTCCCCCGCCACATCGGGATCATCATGGACGGCAACGGTCGATGGGCCCGAGGCCGCGGAAGGCCGGCCAGCTTCGGTCACCGTGCCGGGGTGCGCGCCATCAAACGTGTCCTTGACGCGTGCGACAAGCTCGGTGTCAACGTCCTCTCGATTTACGCCTTCTCCACCGAGAACTGGTCGCGACCGCGGGCCGAGGTACGCGCCCTCATGCGGCTCTTCCACGAGACCATGCAGCGTGAGATTGACGAGATGCACCGCCGCGGCGTTCGAATCGTCGTCAGCGGCAGGCGCGACGATCTTTCGCCTCGCATGCGCGAGCGCATCGAAGAGGCGGTGATGCGCACTGCGGCCAACAAAAACGGTGTGCTCAACGTCTGCCTCAACTATGGCGGCCGTGCGGAGATCGTCGATGCGGTCAAAAGACTTGTCGCCGACGGCCTTGCGGCCGGCCAGGTCGACGAGGCATCGATCGCATCCCGCCTGTACAACCCGGACCTTCCCGATCCTGACCTGATCATCCGCACGGCGGGCGAAAGACGGGTGAGCAACTTCCTGCTCTGGCAGTCCGCGTACTCCGAGATGCTCGTGACCGAGACGCTGTGGCCGGACTTTGACGTGGAGGACCTCAAGGCCGCCCTCGCCGATTACGCCTCGCGCGTGCGGCGCTTCGGCGGCCGGCCAGAGGATGAAATGGCAGTGACGATTTAAGTGACCACACAGGACGCATCGCTGGCACGTCGCTGGAAGCCCAGCTCGCTGATGGTCCGGATCCTCAGCGCGTTCGTCATCCTTGCGATCGTCATCGGCCTTGCCCTGGCGGGGACGTACGGCGCGTACATCCTTGTTCTGCTCCTCGCCGGGCTCGCGCTGTGGGAGTTCCTCGGTCTGTCCGAAGGCATGGGCTCTCGCGCTCCTGCGTGGCTCTTGTTTCCGCTCGGCGGTTTCTTCGCGTACAGCGGCACGGTGCTCAAAGAGATCGACGTCAACGCGGTCCTTTCGCTCGCGCTGGTCGGCGGTCTGGCCGCGTTCCTTGTCGTCCCCGGCCGGCGCCAGGGGCTCGGCCGATGGGCGATGGGCATGGCCGGCGCCCTTTACATCGGTATGCCTTTCAACTACTACCTGCTCCTGTACACCTCGAAGCCGAACGGCCTCGTCTGGGCACTGTTCACGATCTTCGCCATAGTGGTCAGCGACACGGCGGCGCTTCTGGTGGGAAGTCGCATCGGCCGCCATCCCTTTTTCGGGACGATCAGTCCTAAGAAGACAGTGGAAGGGGCGATCGCCGGCGTGCTCGGCTCAGTCGCGGTGATGCTGGTCGGTGTCTCCGCGGTCCTTGGCCTATCACCGTTTCACGCGATCGCGTTGGGCTTGCTCATCGGCGTCAGCGCCGAGGTTGGCGATCTCGTGGAGTCGCAGATGAAGCGAATCGCAGAGGTGAAGGACTCATCCCATCTGATTCCCGGGCATGGCGGCGTGCTCGACCGCCTGGACTCGATCCTGTTCCCTCCGATCCTCGTGTACTTCTACGTCACGATGTTCCACATCCTCACATGAGAATCCCCACGAACAATCCCCGCCCGATCAACGTCGCCGTGCTCGGGGCCACGGGCTCGATCGGACAGCAGACCCTCGATGTCATCGATCGCAACCCTTCACGCCTCCGACTCTTCGGCCTGACGGAGGGCCGGCGATCGACCCGGCGCAGCGCGGAGTACCTGGTGCAAGGGCAGGCCGGCGATTCGGACTTCGACGCGCGAGTCGAGGCAATGGTCACCGATCCGCGCTGCGACGTGGTGGTTGTCGCCATCCCCGGTGCCCGCGCTCTCGCCCCGACCCTGGCCGCGCTCGAGGCGGGGAAGCAGGTAGCGCTGGCCACCAAGGAGGTCCTCGTCATGGCTGGGGACGTGGTCATGAGGGCCGCGGGCGAGCGCGGGATCAGGCCCATCGACTCGGAGCACAGCGCAATCTGGCAGTGCCTGTGGGGCGAGCGCCGCGAGTCAGTGCGGCGACTGATCATCACCGCGAGCGGCGGGCCGTTCTGGGCGCATCCAGACCTCGACATGGACCAGGTCACCGTGGAGCAGGCCCTCAACCACCCGCGCTGGTCGATGGGCCCAAAGGTCACCGTGGATTCCGCCACCTTGATGAACAAGGGTCTCGAGGTCATCGAGGCTCACCACCTGTTCGGCATCCCGCTCGACCAGGTCACCGTTTGCGTGCATCCGCAGAGCGTCGTGCACTCACTCGTCGAGTTCGTCGATGGCTCGCTCAAGGCGCAGCTGGGCCGCCCGGACATGCGTCTTCCGATCTCGGTCGCCCTCTGCTACCCGGACCGGCTCCCCGACGCGGTGCTGCCCACCCCGCTCGAAGAGCTGAGCGGGCTCGAGTTCCACGCGCTGGATGAGGACCGCTTCCCGAGCGTGCGCCTCGCGCGTGAGGCCGGCGCCGCCCGCGAGGGACGCCCAGCCGTGCTCAATGCAGCTAACGAGGAGGCGGTGAGGGCGTTCCTGGCCCGCGAGATCCCTTTCAGCGGGATCGTGCGCGCCGTCGAGCGGGCGCTGGCCGCCTTCCCGGGCGGCGGCGACACGCTGCAAGACATCCTCGAAGCAGACCGTTGGGCGAGGGAGTACGTGAAAGACAACTCCGGTAGATTGAAGACGAAATGAGCCAGCTGCTCACACCGCTGCTGTACGTGGTCGGGGTCGGGGGCATGTTCCTGCTCCTGATCGGGCCGCACGAGGCGGGGCACTTCCTGTTCGCCAAGCTCTTCAAGGTGAGGGTGATCGAGTTCTCGATCGGGGCCGGCACGAAGATATGGTCGTTCACCAGGGGCGGGACGCTCTACGCGTTGAGGGTGCTTCCGGTCCTCGGCTACGTGCGGATGGGCGGCATGGAGGCGGGCGATTTCGATGCTCCGAACGGGTTCCACTCCAAGCCGGCCTGGCAGCGGATCGCAATCCTTGCCGGTGGCCCGGCAGCGAACTTCCTGGTCGCGATGCTGATGATTACGGGGTTTGGGCTGACCCAACTCAACACCGACCCCGGCAAGGTTTTCAACGTGGTGAGCGGTTCGCCGGCCGCCGCGGCCGGCATCCAGCCCGGCGACAGCATCCGCTCGGTCAACGGCAAACCGTTCAACAGTCCAGGGCTGATCCTGCAGGAGGAGCAGGCCGCGCCAGGCCTTCCGCTCACCCTATCCGGGATCCACGCCAACGGCCAGCCGTTCACATTCGTCGTGACGCCGAAATGCGACGCGCAGAGCCGCTGTCAGGTCGGCGTGGGCATCCCTCGCTCGCTGCTCAACGCCCAGACCGCGATCTCGAACGGCGTCGCCTTCCCGTTCGTGGCGGTGGGAGGGATCGTCCAGGGCCTGTGGTCGCTCATCAGCGGGCAGGTCCCGGGCGGCCTGTTCGGGCCGCAAGGCCTGACCGGGCCGATCGGCATTGCGGATGTCGCGGCGCAGTCGGTCACGCAAGGCCCGCCGACCTATATCTTCCTGGTGGCTCTCCTGTCGGTCGCGCTCGGGTTCACCAACCTCCTCCCTCTGCTGGCGCTCGACGGTGGCCGCATCGTGGTGGTGGTCATCGAGTGGCTGCGCCGGCGCCCATTCGACCGCACGAGCGAGCTGAACTTCCAGCGCTGGGGCCTGGTCGCGCTGCTCGCACTCGCCGCGGTGATCAGCTTCCTCGACATCCAGCGGATCGCGACGGGACAGTTTCCAGGGGTACGGTGACGGTCACCCGCCGCAAGTCGATCCCGGTGAACGTGGGTGGCGTAGTCATCGGCGGCGCCGCGCCCATCGCTGTGCAGACGATGACGAAGACGGACACGCGAGACGTCAAGGCAACCTTGCGCCAGATCCACGAGCTGAAAGAGGCCGGTTGCGAGATCGTGCGGCCTGCGGTGCCGGACCACGAGGCGGCCGAGGCTCTGAAGGAGATCGTCAAGGGCTCCCCGCTGCCGGTCATCGCCGACATCCACTACGACCACACCCTGGCGCTGATGGCGATCGAGGCGGGCGTGCACTGCCTCCGCCTCAACCCGGGCAACATCCCCGACCGCGACAAGGTGATGAAAGTGGTCACCGCCGCCAAGGAGCGGCAGATCCCGTTCCGCATCGGTGTCAACGCCGGGTCGCTGCCAGAAGAGGTGCACAAGAGCATGCGCGAGCAGCACCAGATCGACCGAGACAACCGCGAGCTGACCGCGGACCGCATGGTCGAGGTGGCGATCGGGCATTGCAAGATCCTGGAGGACCTCGACTACGGTCCGGGATTCATTAAGGTTTCGTTGAAAGCGACGGACGTGTGGACCAACGTGATGGCGAACCGCAAGTTCGCGGCCGCGCGCCCTTATCCGCTTCATCTCGGCGTGACCGAATCCGGCCCGGTAGAAGCCGGGAGCATCCGCAGCGCAGTGGGCCTCGGCATCCTGCTCGCCGAGGGCATCGGCGACACGATCCGCGTTTCGCTGGCAACGTCGGATCCCCGCGAGGAGGTTCGCGTCGCTCACGAGGTGCTGAAGACGCTTGCCTTCCGCAACGAGAGCGCGACCCTGGTCGCGTGCCCGACCTGCGGCCGCCTCGAATACGACATGGTGCCGACCGTCAAAGCGGTCGAGGCGCACATCGCGAAGCTCAAGGTGCCGATCACGGTCGCCGTCATGGGCTGCGTCGTGAACGGGCCCGCGGAGGCTCGCCATGCCGACATCGGTGTCACGGGCGGCCGCGGCAAGGGCGTGATTTTCAAGCAAGGTAAGCTTTACCGGACCGTGCCCTCCGAAGAGCTCCTGACCGTGCTGCTGGCCGAGATCGACGCGATCGCCGCCGAGCACGTCCCTGCGCCGGCCCCGCTCCCGCTCTAGCCCGGGTCTCAGTTTCGACCCGGGCGTTCGTTGAGTCTTGATTCAATGCGTAAGAACATGGGAGCCACTCAAATGACAGGCCGCGAGGAATCGGAAGAACAGCAGGACTTCGTAAAGGACATCCACAAGATGTCCGTGGACTTCGACCGCTGGTACACCGACGTCATCCGCAAGGCGGAGCTTGCAGATTGGTCGGGCGTCCGGGGAATGATGGTCGTCCGCCCCTATGGCTGGGCGATGTGGGAGGCGATCACGCGTGCCTTCGACGACATGATCAAAGAGAGCGGTCATGAGAACTGGGCGTTCCCGTTGCTCATCCCCCGCGAGCTGCTGGTGAAAGAGGCGGAGCACATCGAAGGCTTCGGCCCGGAGGTCGCGTGGGTGACCAGAGCCGGCGCTGCGATGGAGGAGCTGGAGGAGCCACTCGCCGTCAGGCCCACTTCCGAGACCATCATCGGCCACCTCATCCGGCGCTACATCCAGAGTCACCGCGACCTGCCCAAGCTCACCAACCAGTGGAACAGCGTCGTGCGCTGGGAGATGCGCTCGCGGCTCTTCCTCCGCACGCGCGAGTTCTTCTGGCAGGAGGGTCACACGTTCCACGCGTCCGCGCAGGAGGCGATGGATGAGGTCGAGCTCATCCTCGGCTACTACCGCGCGATCGCCGAGGACTGGCTGGCGGTCCCGGTCCTGGGGGGCAAGAAGTCGCCGGCTGAGACCTTCGCCGGCGCCGTCCACACGATGACCCTCGAAGGGCTCATGCGCGACGGCCTGGCGTTGCAGATGGGCACCTCTCATTACTTCGGCCAGAACTTCGCACGCGCATACGACATCTCCTTTTCGAACAAGGACAACGAGCGCGAGCTCTGTTACTCGACCTCGTGGGGCATCAGCACGCGTCTGGTCGGCGCGCTGGTCATGGCGCATGGCGATGACTCGGGCCTCATCGTGCCTCCGAAGGTAGCGCCCATCCAGGTCGTCGTCGTGCCGATCTTTCGGGACGCAGAAAGCCGCGCCAGGGTGGAGACGTTCATCGCCGGCTGGGCGCCTGAGCTCAAGGCGGCCGGCATCCGCCATCGAGTCGACTGGCGGGAGGACCGACCTGGTGACAAGTACGCCCATTGGGAGCTGAAGGGCGTGCCGCTTCGCCTCAACGTCGGCGCCCGCGACGCGGACGCCGCGCAGGTGGAGATGGTCGACCGCCTCTCGCGACAGAGAGTGATCGTGCCGGTGTCGGGCATCGGCCGTCGCCTGAAGGACGAGCTCGACGCGTTTCAGAAGAAGCTTTTCGACCGCGCGATCGAGTATCAACGCGCTAATACCTTCGAGCTGTCGACCCTCGACGAGGTCGTTGCGCACTTCAGGGAGCGCGGCGGGTTCGTGTGGGTGCCCTGGTCGGGCGACTCCGAGTGCGAGGAGCGTCTTAAAGGGGAGACGGGTGGCGTGACCATCCGCACGATCGATGGCGAGGCGAAGCCTTCCGGGACGTGTTTCGTGTGCGGCAAGCCGGCCCAGCATCGGGTGGCGCTGGCAAAGGCGTACTAAACGCGGGTGAGGACAGGCGTCCTCCCCCGCGATTTATTTGGTAGGGTTTTCGAAGACCCCGATCGCGGGCGCGTCCTCGTACATCGATTTCGCCGCGATCAGGTTGAGGGTGCCGTTGTGGACCGCGTCGAGCACCGCCTCGGCCACATCGGGGTGGAAGTGGGAGCCGGCGCCCGAGCGCACCTGCTCGATCGCGACCTGCATCGACATCCCTCTGCGGTAGGGCCGGTCTGACGTCATGGCGTCGATCGCGTCAGCGGCGCTCACGATCCACGCGAACATCGGCAGCTCCTCAGGCTTCTTCCGGTCCGGGTACCCCTTGCCGTCGTAACGCTCGTGATGCGAGCGCACGATAACCAGTTCGTCGGTGAGCATCTTCAGGCCGCTCAGGATGTTGAAGCCGACGACCGTGTGCTCCTTCATCTTCTCGAACTCCTCGTCGGTGAGCTTGCCGGTCTTCTGGAGGATCGCGTCTGGCACACCGATCTTTCCGATGTCGTGAAGCCGCCCGCCACGCTCGAGCCGCAGCCACGCTCCAGGGTCTTTTGGCGCGTACTTCATCTGCCGCGCGATCATCAGTGAGTACTGCGTGACCCGCTCCGAGTGGCCGCGCGTGTACGGGTCACGGGCATCGACAGCGTGGGCCAGCGCCTCGAGGGAGGCGATGATGACCTCCTCGCGGTCCTTGAAGAGCCGCGCGTTGTCAATCGCAACCGCCGCCTGGGCTGCCAGCTCGGTGACCAGGTTCCTGTGGTCGTCGGTGAAGATGTGTCCGACCTGGTAGTTGGCCAGGAAGAGAACGCCCTGCGGCTTGCCGCGAAGGGTGACAGGCACGCAAAGCACAGCCCGGGGGTTCAGAGGGCTATCCGTTTCGGTCTCATGCTCCATCGCCTGCATCACGGGCGTCCCGGTGCTCATGACGTCACGGCAGATCTCGCCTCCGAGGCCCAGGGCAAGGCGCTCCGCGGTGGTGGAGTCTGTGCCGAACCCGCCTTTGAGCACAAGGATGCCAGAGTCCTCGAGAGCAAGGCAGCCGATCTGTGCCGACGACGCCTTCGCAGCGCCGGCCAGCACCTGCTCCAGGACCTGGTTCAGGTCCAGGGTCGAGGTGGCGGCCTGCAGCGCTTCATGCAGGTTCTTCAGCCACAAGATGCTGCGCTGGTTGTTGTCGTACAACTCTGCGTTCCTGACCGCGACCACCCCCTGGTTGCCGAGGGTCGCGAGCACGCGCTGATCGTTGGTGGTCCATTCACGCTTCTTGGCGTCGAACACCGACAGCGTGCCCCACAGGCGTCCGTCCTCGAGCATCGGCATGCAGATCGCGGCCTGAAGCCCGTAGGAAACGAGGTCTGGCGGGTTGCCCATGTCGAAGCTGGCGCTGATATCGGGAACGGCTGTAGCGCGGGCGCTGAGCATCACGGCGCCGATGATCCCCTGGCCGTTCTGAAACTCCATCGCGTTGACCTCTTCCGGAAAGCCGAGCGACATGATCACGTTCTGATGGCCTTCGACCGTCGTGCGAGTCAGCAGCCCTGCTGTGCTCATCGTCACGCGGACCGCAGTCTCCAGGGTCTTCTGCTCGAGGACCTTCGAACCCTGCGTGACGGTGGTCAGCGCCTGCGAGATCTCGCCTAATGCGTCAAGCGCTGTGTCGAGCTTCGTCGCCTGGCCCGTGACTGCCTGCAAGATGCGCGAGTTCTCGAGCACGACCCCCGCCATTGACCCCAGGTCGTCGAGGGCCGCGATGTCACGCTGGCTGAAGCCGGTCGTACCGTTGCGCCCGAGGCACAGCGCCCCGATGACCCCGCTGTTGCCATGGATAGGGGTGAGCGCCTCGTTGACGGTTCCACCCTCGGAGGCAGGCTGCATGCCGCTGTAGATGTGCTCGTCTTCGGTGACGAGGCTGCGCAGGACGGGCTCTCCGTCCCGAACCTTCGCCAGCGGTCCCTCGACGCGAGCCGGGTCGCCGGATACGCCGAGCACGACATACATGTCGTCGGGTTGGAAGAGGACGGCGGCGCCTGCGTCGTATCGAACCACCTGCTTGCCCTTTTCGAGCACGAGCTGGAGCGTCTCGTCCATCGTCTTCCCCGACGCCTCTTTGATGAGTTCGTTCATGAGCGAGTAGCGGGCCGATTCCCTCCGGGAAATGGCAACCGCGTGGGCGCTCGCGAGCTGGGCTCCGGCGCGCAGCGTCAGGGTGACGGCGAGCCTTCGGTCGTCGTCGTCGAAGTCGCCGGACTTCTTGCCGAGCAGGATGAAGCCACCGACCTGGTCGCCGATGTGCATCGGCACAGCCATCAAGCTGGCGACGCGCACGTCTTCCGGGAGGTAGTTGACGAGCTCGGTCAGCGCCGACTGGTCGCGACCGACGTATGCGGTGCCGGACTCGATCGTTCTCAGCAGCGGTCCAGCGCTTTCTGCGCCTCGCTGCACCGGCTGCGGATGGAAGCGCTCGAGGCCTATCCCCGGCGGCTGCGGCACAAACTGCTTGCCGTCGGCGGACGACGCGTAATAGCAGGCGAAGTCGGCACCGGCCTGTTGTGCGATGTTCGCGAAAGCCGCGACGTCTTCCGGGAGCTTGACATCGTTCGCGTCCGACGTGGCTGCCAGGAAGGCTCGATGCTTGTGCTCGAGCTGCGCGCGGAGGTTTTCCAGGTCGTTGACGTGACGCCTGATCGCGCCTGACAAGCTGCGATACGCGATGCTTCCCACGAAGCCACCGAGCCCGAGGAGCACCAGGCCGGCCAGCTGAAGGACGAGGTTAGCGTCCCGCAGGTTGAACTGGGTAGAGACCAGCATCAAGAGCAGAGCCGCACCACCCAGGGGAACCGAACCCTGCCAATTGGTGTTGAGAGCTCCGGCCGCGAGCGCCAAGAGGCCGGCCACCACGGCAAAGGAAGCGGCCGCACCCGATCGCCCTGTGACGTTCAGCGACGCGCCCACCAGGACCAGCACGGCGGTCGCCGCCGAGAACCCGATTCTCAGCGCAAACGTTGCCCTTTGTGGATTCCGGCCGACCAGGCCGCGAAGAAGCCAGGAACTTCGGGGAAAGGACACTTCAGGGATGAAAGTCTAGGAGCGTGTCCGCCACGGGGAACCCAGATACGCAGGGGGCCCGGCGTTGCCCGCCTAAACTTCTCAGCCAGCACCAGATGACGGTTTCAGAGCTTCTGAGGGTCGCCGACCATCTCGATCCGGAAGGTCAGCAGATGGTCAGGAAGGCGTATGAGCGCGCCGCGAGCGCCCACACGGGACAGCGTCGCCTGTCCGGTGAGGACTACGTCAACCACCCGCTCGAGGTGGCCGCCATCCTCGCCGACCTCGAGCTCGACGCCGAGACGATCGCGGCCGCGCTTCTCCACGACACCGTGGAGGACACTGCGCTTACCGCCGACGAGGTCGAGAGCGAATTCGGCCCCGAAGTTGCCCGGCTCGTCGATGGAGTGACGAAGCTGGGCCGGATCGCGCTGCGCTCGGACCAGCAGCAGCAGGCAGAGAACATCCGAAAGATGATGATCGCGATGGCGGAGGACCTGAGGGTCGTCCTAATCAAGCTCGCCGATCGCCTTCACAACATGCGCACCCTCGATCCACTGCCAGAGGTCAAGCGCCGGAAGATATCGCGCGAGACGCTGGACATCTACGCGCCGCTCGCTCACCGGCTCGGCATCGGGCAGATCAAATGGGAGCTCGAAGACCTTGCGTTCCGAAACCTGGAACCCGAGGCGTACGAGGACGTCGTCAAGCGGATCGCTCGCAAGCGCCATGACCGAGAGGCGCTGGTGTCGGACCTGCGCGAGATCCTGGCCCGCGAGCTGGAGAAGGTCGGCATCCAGGCGGAGATCACCGGCCGGCCCAAGCACATCTACTCCGTCTGGCAGAAGATGACCCGTGAGAACAAGGACTTCTCAGAGATCTACGACCTCTCGGCGATTCGGGTCCAGGTCGACACGGTGCGTGACTGTTACGGCGTGCTCGGGGTCGTCCACTCGCTTTGGAAGCCGGTGCCGGGCCGCTTCAAGGACTACGTGGCGATGCCGAAATCGAATGGCTACCAGTCGCTTCACACCACGGTCATCACGCACACCGGCGAGCCGATCGAGATCCAGATCCGGACGCACGAGATGCATCGCGTGGCGGAATTCGGCGTCGCCGCGCACTGGACCTACAAGGAAGGAGGCAAGGACGCGAGCTTCGACCAGAAGCTCTCGTGGCTGCGCAGCCTGCTCGAGTGGCAGAACGAAGTGGGTGACGCCGAGTCGTTCCTGGACACCGTCAAAGTCGACCTCTTCCAGGACGAGGTCTACGTGTTCACGCCGAAGGGCGACGTGCTGAACCTGCCCGCCGACTCGACCCCGGTCGACTTCGCCTATCGGATCCACACCGAGGTCGGACACCATTGCATCGGCGCCAAGGTGAACGGGCGCATGGTGCCGCTGGACTACGAGCTTCAGAACGGCGAGATCGTGGAGATCCTGACGTCCAAGGGTCATCACGGACCGAGCCGCGATTGGCTCAACTTCGTCAAAAGCGCATCGGCCAAGGAGCGCATTCGCAAGTGGTTCAAGAGCCAGCGCCGCGAGGAGAACGTTGCCAAGGGCCGCGATCTGCTCGACAAGGAGCTTCACCGCATGCATCGCATCAACCTCGCTGACCTCGACGATGACAAGCTGGGCCAGATCGCCAACCTGCACAAGTTCGCCGCGATCGACGACTTCCTCGCCGCGGTCGGCTACGGAGACCTTTCTCCACACGCCGTCGTGATGCGTATGGCGCTCAGCCTGGACACACCGGGCGGCGACCTGCGGACCATCCCGTTGATTCCCAATGTCCAGCCGACCCCGCGCGTGCTTGTGCGCGGCGAGAAGGGCATCCTGACCAAGGTAGCTCCGTGCTGCCAGCCGGTGCCTGGCGACGCCATCATCGGCTACACGACTCGCGGCAAGGGTGTGACCGTGCATCGCGTGGATTGCATCAATGCGGTCAACGCCCAGGACCAGGCTCGCGTGGTGCCGGTCGACTGGGACTCCGAGGCCACACATCTGTACCCGGTCGCAATCAAGATCGAAGCCTGGGATCGGCAGGGTCTCCTGCGCGACATAGCCACGGTGGTGGCGGAGAACCGCGTCAACATGTCCGCGCTCGAGGTGCACGTGTACGACGACAAGACCGCGGTCGTCTCAGCCACTGTGGAGATCGACTCGCTCGCGCAGCTTTCGCGGCTGATGGAAAAGCTCGAAGGCGTGAAGGACGTGCACACCGTCGCTCGCGAAGCCTCGTGATTTCGTGAACGTTCGCGTCGAGGCGAGGGCGGACCGGCAGTTCGGCACCAACTCCTATCTCGTCGAGGACGAGGGGACACACGACGCTGTCGTGATCGACGCCAACCTGGAGCCGCGGTTGATGATCGACCTGGTGCGCGACCGGCAGGCAAACGTGAGGGCGATCGTTTTGACGCACACCGATGTCGACCACATCGCGGGCTTACCCGAACTGCTGGAGGCGTTCGGGACGATCCCCGTTGCGGTTCATGACGCTGAGCGCTATGTCGTCGCCGAAGGCAGGCCGCTGCGCCGCGAATTCGGTGCATCTACTGGCCCTGTCGAAAACGTGGTGAGGCTGGTCGAGGGAGAAACGTTCCGGGCCGGCTCGCTCGCTTTTGAGGTGCTGCATACGCCAGGCCACAGCCCGGGTGGCGTCACGCTGAAGATCGGGGACAACCTGTTCACCGGGGACGCGCTTTTCGCCGGCTCGATCGGCCGCTCGGATTTCGCCAACTCAAACGGCAAGGCGCTGCTGGAAGCGATCAACACGAAGCTGCTCTCCCAGCCGGACGAGCTCGCCGTCTACAGCGGCCACGGACCGGCAACCACCATCGGTCGCGAACGCAGGACGAACCCTTTCCTGAGGTAGTTATGAGCGGAAACCTCGGCGGTTTCCGCTCATCGGGCCTCTCAACGGCCGCTCGCGCCTACTGTGCTTCCGTTACCAACTCGGCCGGATTCGAGGCCCTGCTCACCTTCCCCGGGATCGGATTGTCTAAATGGGCTGGCGCACAGGCCAAGTCAGCGACACGGGGGCATAGGTGACGGCCGGAGTAAATCCGGCCTACAGCGCAACGCTGAGTTTCTCACGACGATCAACCCTCCCAACGCTAGTGGCCCAGGGTCAGGGCGACGATCAGCGCCGGTCCCAGCAGGATCAGCCAGAGCGTCGGGAAGACGCAGCCGACGGTGGGGAGGAGGATCTTCAGTGAGGCACGGGCAGCCTCCGTCCGGATCTTGAGCCGGCGCTTGACCCGCATCTGAGCGGAATGCGCGGAGATGGTGCGCGCGATCGGCACGCCGGTGCGCTCCGCGTGCAGGATGCCCTTCACCAACGAGTGGAAGTCTTCGACGCCGGTCGCCTCAGCCATCTCCTCCAGCGCTTCGGCGCGCGGACGTCCAAGCTCGATCTCACGCAGCGCACGCGCGACGAGCAGCGTGAGCGGTCCTTCCTGGTGGCGCACCAGCTGCTCGAGCGCCCGGTCGAGGCCCAGGCCGGCCTCCATGCTGATCGCGACGACGTCGAGCGCGTTCGGC
>JBGQGS010000033.1:0-16346 GCA_041497555.1 Candidatus Dormibacteraceae bacterium
CCTGATGGCCGCGGCGGTCAACCCCGCGGGCAACATCGGCTGGGTGCGTGCGGGAATCCTCTACGGGTTCGTCGTGCTCGCGTTCGAAGCCGGGTCGTTCTACCTCTGGCACGCGTCCTTCCACATCGGCCCCGTCTTCTTCGGGTTGGCGTTCAGCCTGCTTCTGATCGCCACCTACCCGCAGCGCAAGCAGCTCGTCCCGTCAAAATCCGTCGCCGGCCCCAAGCGACCCGCCGTTTCGTCGGCGGTTCCGGCCGCGATCAAGGCGCCGGCGGACACCGACGACAAGCCTGTAACCGGCCATGGAAGCGAGGCGAAGAAAGAACCAGCCGACTAGGTTTTAGGAACGAGCGCCTGGACCTGGGTCATCATCTGGCGCTGCAGCAAAAAAGACACGCCGTAAACCGCTCCGGCGAGGGCGGCGCCCGCGAGCACGGCCAACGCCGCATGAAGCAGCGACGGAGAAATCGGCGCGAAGGCAACGGCGTCAGCGCCGATGACGGCCCCCAGGGTCAGAGCGAGCGGCGTCAGCAGCGGCAGCAGCTGGAGTCGCTTCATGACGGCCGGTACCGGCGGCTCGACGCGGCCCACCATGCGCTGGCCCATCACCCCTACTGAGCGGACGTGCCGGAGGTTCGGCGTCACGGTCAGGACTACGTTGACCTGATTGCCGGGCACCTGCTTCAGGCGAGCTGGCGGCACCAGGTACTGCTCGACCCCACCCCGTGTCTGGACCATCATCATGCCGAGGCCGATCGAGGTGCTCACGGAGCTCGCCCCGACGAGCTGTCCCTGCACGAGCTTGGCCTCAGTCTTGCGATCCCTGAGCGCGAGCCGGAAGCCTGGAGCGACAAAGCTCGCGAGCAGGGCGATCGGCAGCACCCATGCCACCGCCGCGGCCACCGCCACCGGCCATCCGTACACCGGCGGCAGGAAGACGAGCAGCGCCGCGATCACCAGCACGCACACGATCCCGGCGGCGACGGAGATGTAGCCCATTCGGATCACGAAGTCGGGCGCGTAGCCCTGCAGCATTCCGCCCGCCTGGACGTACCGCTCACGCTGCTTACGGGTCTGGCCCGGACTGGTGGCGGTGCCCGCTTTCGGCTGCACCTGCCGCATCTGCTGGCGGACCTGCCTGACCTGTTTCTTCCCCATCCCTCTTCCTAGCTCGGGAGTGTATCGGTCGCGGGATGGGTGATGCGGCCTCTCTCGACTACGAAGAGCGTTGCGAGGGGTCGACCGCCGGCACCAGCACCCGCTTCACGTAGGCTGTGCCGCTCACCTTGAAGCTGCCGGAGAAGAGAACGGCCGGCTCGTAGAAGCTGTGGTCGCCTGCGACCACCAGCGAGTAGACGAGCTCGGCGCTGGTCAGCGCCACCGCCGGGGTGCCTGCGCTGCTCGCGCCGGCGGGCGACGACGCGAGAGCGGACCGGACCGCTTCGTCGGTGGAGATGATCGGGTAGTTCGCGGATTCGAGGCTCATCGGCAGCGGACCAACGGCCTCCGTCGGGGTGCTGCCCTTCAAGTCGACCTCCAGGCCGTAGCGCTCTCCGCTGCTGTCGACCAGGTACGCGTAGCCGTAGCCGCTAACGGCAAACTGCCGGAAGAGCGTCACCTTCGAGTGATCGCCCGACGCGACGGCGTCTGACGTGTACGGCCACGCGGGGGCCAGGCTGTGCTCTGCCAGGAACACGCCGGCGACATCCGCTGGGCCGCCGGCAGCGTCGATCGGCGCGACCGAGGTGATCGGAAGAATGACGAACGACGGCTCTCGGGCGGGCAATTGGACCGTCCCTCGCACCCGCACGTTGAAATCGGTCGTCGCATACGACCCCAGGTACCCGGCGGGGCGCGACTGGAGAATCGCGCCGAGCGAGGTGGCGAACTGATCCGCCGTGTTTGTTGTCGGCTCGTGGTAGCGAAACACGGGTGCGCTGGTCATGCTCAGATCGAGCGTCCCAGTCCACGTCAGCGCGACCGGACCCGCATACGCGGCGGCCGGCGCCGTTGTGGAAGGCTGGCTGGTCCCATTCGTAGCCTTGCCGGTGGAGCCCGGGTTCAATACGGGCGACGGCAACCGGCCGAAGGCGCCAGGCGACGCGAGGCCGTCGGCCTGGGGAGCGTACTGTCCGGAAGACAGGCCCGCTGTCGAGGTCGCGCCACCACGACCGAGGCCGCTGAACGTCAGTACGCCCGCGCCGATGATGACCACCAGCAGGGCGGCCACTGCCGCCATGGGAACCGCCGGCACCTCACGGATCCCCTGGATCAGGCCCAGCCACGCGTCCCGCAGTCGCGTGCCCGCCGGCCTGCGTGCCTGCATGCGGGTCCAGAGCTCATCCTCGAAGCCGGGGCGCGGCCGCGTTGTCTCGAAAGCATCATCGAGCTGCCGCTGCAGCGCATCGAGCTCCAGGTCTTCGGGATCGTCGCTCACACGTCCTCCATCGCCACCGCTTCCTTGAGCGCTTTTAGCGCGCGATGGTAGAGCATCTTGGCCGCATCCTCGCTGCACTTGAGCAGGGCGCCGACCTCCTCAAAGCTGAGGCCGGAGTGTCGCAGAGAGATCGCATCGCGCTGCCGCTCGGGCAGCTGCGCAACGTGCTTGAGCAGGGCCCGGTACTGGATCCGGTCCTCCGCCACACCTGATGGATCCGCCTCTGCAACCGGCTGGTGCTCGATCGTCCGGCGCAAGCGCTCTCGCCGGCCGTGGGCTCGAAAGTGGTCGAGAGTAGCGTTGCGCGCGATTCGAAAAAGCCACGCGGCCGGCGTGGTATTGCGCGCTTCGAACCGGGCGTAGGCCTGATATGCGTTCATGAAAACCTGGGCCGCGATGTCCTCCGCGTCCGCCGAGCTCGTGACCTGCGCCCGAACATAGGCGTAGATCCGGCCAACGTAGGCGCGGTAGAGATCCTCGAATGGCGGCTGGTCGGCGTCCACGGCCGGTTCATGGTAGGTGTGCGCCGCATATTTGAGGCAACGCCATGAACATTGCGGTCGTAACGACTAGGAACGAAGGGCGGCGCCGATCTCTACCGGGCGGTTCGTGAAGATGGAGTCGGGCCTGCAGAACTTGCACCAGGCGACGGCTGCGTCGTCATCCACCGGCCAGACTGCAACGGCGCCGCCCGCGGCATGGACTTCCTTGACCAGCTGCGGATCCGTCGCTCCCCAATGAGGCGAATAGACGTCGGCGCCGGCTTCTTTCAACATCCGTCCGGGGTCGATCGGCCGGGCTCCTTCGAGTATGCCGAGCTGCAGCCTGGGCTCCACAGCGCGAAGGCCGCGGATCGAAGGGTGGTGGAACGAAACGACCGCGCATTCCGCGACCGCCCCCAGCTGTCGCAGCATGGCCACGAGCTTGTCCTCGAGGCCTGGGTACTGGATGGGCACCTGCTTGATCTCGATCACCAGCCCGACCTTGCCTATGGCCAGCTCGATCACCTCCTGGAGCAGGGGAATCCGCTCACCGTGGCCGGCGTCGAGGCGGCGAAGCTCGGCCGCGGTATGGTCGCCGACCAGCCCGGTGCCGTTGGTCGTGCGCTCCAACGTGTGGTCGTGGATCACGACCAGCCGGCCGTCCGACGAAAGGTGGACGTCGCATTCGATCAGGTCACACCCCGCCGCTATGGCCGAACGGAACGAGCGCATCGTGTTCTCGGGGTTCTGGGCTGGATTGCCCCGATGACCGCCCAAAAGGGGCCGGCCGTCATCGTGTGCAGCTTCGTAGCGGTCTCGAATGGATTGAGTCAAGCGCCGGTCAGTCTAACTGCGACTGAGACCCAATCTGGCGTTCAGCAATTGGTTACCGTCGGTCGGCGAATTCTTCCCGAACGCTAACCAAGAGCGACCCCTCCGTTGTCTATAGTGCTTGGATGAGCCCAGGCCGCCCACAGACCATCGGCGAGGTTCGCTCGAGCGGGCACAAGCGCGAGACGGTCAAGCAGGAAATGCGCCGCAACCTCCTGACCCGCCTCCGCTCCGGCGAGGCGCTGCTCGAAGGGATCGTGGGCTACGACGACACAGTGCTGCCGCAGCTGTCTAACGCCGTGATCTCAGGACACGACGTCATCCTGCTCGGCGAACGCGGTCAGGCGAAGAGCCGGATCATGCGTTCGTTGGTGAGCCTGCTCGATCCGCACGTGCCTGCCATCGCGGGCTGCGAGATCAACGACCACCCGTACGGCCCGATCTGCCGGCGCTGCCTCGACCTCGTCGCGAAGGATGGAGACAAGGTTGAGGTGGAGTGGATCGACCGCGACCGCCGTTACGGCGAGAAGCTGGCCACCCCCGACATCTCGATCGCCGACCTCATCGGCGAGGTGGACCCCATCAAGGTCGCCGAGGGTCGGTATCTCGCCGACGAACTCACTATCCACTACGGCCTCTTGCCGCGAACCAATCGCGGCATCTTCGGCATCAACGAGCTGCCCGACCTGGCCGAGCGCATTCAGGTGGGGCTGCTCAACATCATGGAAGAGAAGGACGTGCAGATCCGCGGCTACCGCGTGCGGTTGCCGCTCGACTTGTTCGTCATCGCCAGTGCGAACCCCGAGGACTACACCTCACGCGGACGCATCATCACTCCACTCAAAGACCGCTTCGGATCGCAGGTGCGCACCCATTACCCGCTCAGCATCGGCGAAGAGATGCAGATCATGGAAGCTGAGAAGCACCCGGTCCCGGAAGACTTCGAGCTGATCTTCCCTTCCTTTATGAAAGAGATCGTCGCCGAGCTCACGCACCTCGCGCGGCGCAGCCCACATATCTCGCAGTCGTCAGGTGTGTCGGTGCGCATGTCGATCGCGAACTTCGAGAACCTGGCGAGCAACGCGGTCCGGCGAGCGGCACGCCTAGGCGAGACGCTCGCCGTGCCTCGGATCACCGACCTGGCGTTTCTCGCATCATCGACAGCCGGACGAGTGGAGATCGAAGCGCTCGATGAGGGTAAGGAAGAGCAGGTGCTCTCACGTCTCGAACGCGGCGCGGTGAGCGCCGTGTTCAGCCGACACTTCTCCGCGGCGCAGTTCGACGGAGTCGTCGCACGGTTCGAGGAGGGCAACATGCTCGAAGTCGGTGAAGGGATTCCGGCGCGAACCTACACGCGGGCCATCGGCGAGCTCCCGGAGCTGACCACGGCGCTCAAGAAGCTGAGCCTTCCCGATCGACCCGAAGTGCGAGCATCGGTGATCGAGTTCCTGCTCGAAGGCCTGCACCTGAACAAGCGCCTGAATAAAGATGAAGTCGACGGGAGGGCCGTCTACCGCCGCTGATCACCGCTGTGTCGCGTAGATCCAGATGAACGCGATCACCAACCCCGCCACCATCAGGAAGAAGAGAAGCTCGACGCGAATCGCGATGCCGACCAGCCTGCGAGCGCGCCGCGTGCGCTCACCGCATCGTTCGCAGTAGGCGGCGTTCGGAACGAGCGTCGCACCGCACTTGTCGCAAGCGGCCTGCACCTGGGCCATCACCCAAAAGGCTACATACTCAGGTGAGATGGAACTCGAAGAGGAGATGTCGCCCGCCGACGTGGTCCTGCTCATGAGCTCGGTGCCCGAGCGCATCGGCGATCTGGTCTACGGGCTGGACGAGGCGAGGCTGCGATATCGGCACGGCCCCGCGTTTCCGACCCTGGGCGGCCTGATCGGTCACCTGCTCGAATCCGGATCGAAGGTGGACGCTCTGCTCCGGCATGCGCATCTTGACGGCGTCGCCACCGCAGATATTCGCGCCACCATCGATCCAGGCCAGGAAGTAGAGCTCGAGCGCCCGCTGCAGGAGGCGCTCGAGGACTTCGCCCGCGTCCGCCGCAGGACGGTCGATCTCCTGCATGGCTGGGGCAAGACCGAGTGGGACCGCAAGCTCCGCGACCCGCGCGCCGGCGACATCACCCTGCTGGAGGTGTGCCGCATGGTGGCGCGGCACGAGATCGCCCACATCGCGCAGATCCGCAACCTGACCGCGCTGCTCCCTGAGCCTCAGGAGCTCGGACCGGCCCGTCCCGTCGTGGAGTAGGAAGACAATTGGGTCGTGTCCGACACGCCCGACGCCAACGCTCCATCGGCTGAACGACCCGCCAGGTCAGGCCGATCACGCCGTAAGCGGAAATCGGGCCGCTCCGAGGGTCGCGCCTCTCAGTTCTGGATGATCGTCACCTCGCCCGACAACTTCCGCAAGACGCGCGAGCACGGATTCACGATCCAGGGCCTCAAGAGCCGGCACCGGCGGAGGGTCGAGACGATGCACGTCGGCGACCGGATGCTCTATTACGTGACCGGCCGGATGGCGTTCGCGGCAACCGTGACGGTCGCCTCGCCGATGTACGAGGACCACACGCCGATCTGGCGGTCGGCGCGGCGCGACGAGGACTACCCGTGGCGCGTCCACATCCGGCCGGACATCGTGCTCGACGACGCCGATTGGGTGCCGGCCAAAGAGCTCGCATACCGCCTCGACTATGTGCGCAAGTGGCCACCCGAGCACTGGACGCTTGCTTTCCAGGGCCACATCCACGCACTGCCTCGCACGGATTTCTCGATCCTCGAAGACGAGCTTGCCCGCAGCGCCCGGCGCAGGAGTTCCCTGGCCGGCTAAGTGGTCATGCCCGAGAAGCCTGACCACGGTTGAACACCCTCAAGCGGATCTACCACTTTCATTTCCTCAACCAGCGCAAGGAGCGTCTCTTTCTGGCCTCGCTCGGCTTCCTCTTCACGTTCGCAATCGTGCGGACCATCACCTACCTCATCCGGGCGGGTGTCGGGCCCTTCCACAACGTCACCAGTGGTGGCTTGCACATCCATCACCTGGTGTGGGGCATCCTCCTGCTCCTGCTCGTCGGGTACGTCTGGCTGATCGAAGTAGGCACCGGCTCCAATTGGCTGGCGAGCGTAACCGCGATCGCATACGGGGTCGCTGCCGCCCTGACCCTCGACGAGTTCGCGCTGTGGCTCAACCTCCAGGACGTCTACTGGACCGGGGCCGGTCGGGCGAGCATCGACGCCGTGGTGATCTTCGCCAGCCTTCTGTCGGTCGGCACCTGGGGCGGGCCATTCTTTCGCGGGCTGGCGGTACATGTGCTCGGGCGGCGAAAGCCAGCCTAGAAGTGTCACAAACCTGCCATCAGCGGTGCTTGTCATTCAGTGGGACCCGTGTTGGACCTCGGAGTGAGACGCATGGCTACGGTCCGTCCTGACGACGAGACGTTCGAGGCCCTTTTCACAGCGGAATACGCGCGGGTGGCGGGAATCGCGAACCGGGTGCTCGCGGATCCCCACGAGGCGGAGGACGTCGCCCAGGAGGTCTTCATCGACTTCCACCGCTTGCACTCGGCGAGCGCGCAATACGCGCCGGCCTGGCTGCACCGCGCGGCCGCACATGCCGCGCTCAACCGCCTGCGGGGATCGCGTCGCCGCCAGCGGCGCGAGGTGGCGCAAGCCGCCGAGGAGAGCGATCGAACGGTCGATCCACAAAAGCTATTCGAGGTAAGTGAGGACCGCCGCCGGGTGCGCCAGGCGCTCGCTCGGCTCGCTCCCAAGCCCGCGACGGTGCTCGTGCTCCGCGCGAGCGGTCTCAGCTATGCGGAGGTCGCCCAGGCGCTCGGCGTCGGTATCGGTCAGGTCGGGACACTGTTAAGGCGCGCGGAAGCCGCGCTGCGCAAGGAGGTAATTCGTGGCACATCTATCTGAGGGAACGCTGCGCCGGATGGTTGACGATCCGGACGCTCACGGCGCCGACGCGCGCCATTTCGAAACCTGCGTCGAGTGCCAGGCCCGGTACGAGACCGTGGCCGCGGACGCTCGCGCCATCACGAGCCTGCTGGCCGCGCCAGAGCTCAGGGTCGACGTCGCCTTGGCTTTCGACCAGGTGCAGTCCGCGCCTGCCGCGCAGCCGAGGTTCGGATTTCGGCTCCCGGTGCTTCGACCAGGTTCGCGTCCCATGTTGCTTGCTATGGCTGCAGCCGTGGCGGCGCTCGCGTTGCTCGCGACGGCCATCGCGGAAGGCACCAACGTCTTCGCACCCAACACGATCACGCCAGTCCCGGTGACCCTCGCTGACCTTCAGTCGCTCTCGCAGCTAAGCGCGTACGGGACCATGACCTGGACCACGCAGCCGCAGCTCCAGGTCGTCACCAGCGCAGCCGAGGCACAGGGCGTGTCGGGCCTGCGAGCGCCCGTTGTCGGCAAACTGCCGGCGGGCGTATCCACGACGGTCACCTACGCCGCGATGTCGAAAGCAGTCGCCGTCTTCACGTTCAGCAAGGACAAGGCGGCTGCGACCGCGGCGCAGGCCGGCCAATCCCTGCCGCCACTGCCCGCGGGCATGGACGGAGCACAGCTCACCGTTACCGTCGGACCTGCCGTGGCGGAGATCTTCGGCAACCTGGCGTCAGGCTCCGGCTCGGATGTGACTCAAGCCAACCTTCCGCAGCTGATCGTGGCCGAGTCGAGCGCGCCGGTGGCCACCTCGTCGCAGGTCACCGTGAAGCAGCTCGAGGACTACATCCTCGCGCAGCCTGGACTCTCGACTGAGCTGCGTGCGGCAATCAAGGCGATCGGTGATCCCAGCACGACGCTGCCGATCCCGGTGCCAGTCGAATTCGCAACCTCATCGACCGTGCAGATCCAGGGCGTCCAGGGCATCGCGTTGGGCGACAACACCGGCGTCGGCTCTGGAGTGATCTGGGTCAAGAACGGCGTCGTGTACGGCGTCGTCGGCACGGTCAAGCAGTCCGACGCAATCGACATCGCTAACCATTTGACCTGAGCGGGCGTTATAGCCTGCACCTCGTGGCAGATGCAATAGAAGAGACCGCAGCGGCAGCCGCTCCGCAAGGAGCGGCTGCCGGCTCTCCGGCGATCCAGACGGTGAACCTGTCAAAGCGTTTCGGACACACCGTCGCCCTGGCCGGCCTCTCGATGACCGTGCCACGTGGGGAGGTCTTCGGCTTCTTGGGACCGAACGGGGCGGGCAAGACGACCTCGGTGAAGCTGCTGCTCGGGCTTCTCAAACCCAATTCGGGCGAGGCCTGGCTCCTCGGCCGGCCGATCGGCGACCTGCAGACCCGACGCCGGATCGGGTATCTGCCCGAGCTTTTCCGCTACCAGGGCTGGCTTTCCGCGCGCGAAGTTCTCGCCCTTCACTGCGAATTGGCGCCGCTGCCGCGTTCGAGCTGGAATGACGAGATCACCTCGGCGCTCGAGACTGTCGGCCTGACCGATCGTGCAGGGGATCGCGTCAGCACGTTTTCGAAAGGCATGCAGCAGAGGCTCGGCCTGGCGGCAGCGTTGGTGGGCGAGCCTGAGCTCGTCTTCCTCGACGAGCCGACCTCCGCCCTCGACCCGGTCGGCCGCCATGACGTGCGCGAAATCATCCGCGGTCTCGCATCACGCGGCACGGCAGTGTTTCTCAACTCGCACCTCCTCAGCGAGGTTGAGCAGGTGTGCGACCGCGTCGCGGTGGTCGACCACGGCCGCGTGATCGCGGCGGGGACCATGGACGAGCTGCTCAGTGGGACGGCGGTCAAGGTGCGGGTGACCGGCCTCGACGAGGCGGATAAGGCCAAGCTCGCGGGCTTCGGGAACATCGACGACGAGGGTGACCAGCTGACGTTCACCAACCTCAAGCCGGACCGTGTGCCCGACGTGGTGTCGGCGATCGTCGCCCTGGGCGGCCAGGTATACGAGGTCGCGCCCCGCCACCAGACTTTGGAAGATCGCTTTCTTCAATTGCTCGAGGAAGGAGAGAAGTGACACCATCGCCGATCCTCGTCATCGCGCGGCTCACCGTCCAGGAGGCTTCTCGCCGCAGGCTTCTGCTCGCGCTGCTCATCCTCACTCTTGTCGTGGTCGGCTTCTCCGCGTGGGGCTTTCACAAGATCACCACCGTGAACCGCAGTGACGGCACGCCTCTCCCACCCGAGCAGGTCGCGCTGATCACCTCACAGCTCCTGATCGTCGTCACGTTCATGTACAGCGGAGTGCTGGCCCTCAGCGCGGCCGTAGTCGCCGGGCCGCTGATCTCGAGCGAGGTTGAGAGCGGCCTCCTCCTTTCGATGCTCGCCCGGCCGCTGCGGCGGAGCGAGGTCGTAATCGGAAAGTGGCTCGGGTTGGCGGTCCTCGTCGCGATCTACGCGGCCGGCTCTGCGTTCCTCGAGATCGCCGCCGTCGACTGGGCGACCGGGTATGTACCGCCGCACCCGGTCGAGCTCGTGCTGTACGTGGGAGCGGAGGGCCTCGTCCTCCTCTCCCTCGGCCTGCTCCTGTCAACACGGCTATCAGGCATCACGGGTGGTGTGATCGCCCTCGTCGCCTGGCTCATGGGCTGGATCGCAGGCGTCGTTGGAGACATCGGCACCGGGCTGCAGAACCAAGCGGTCGAAAACGTCGGCGTGATCAGCCACCTCGTGCTGCCGACCGACGGGCTGTGGCGCGGCGCGATCTATGCCATGGAGCCAGATGCGTTCCTGGCGTCGCTGCGCGCTGCTGGGACGGTGGCCCGCGCCAACCCGTTCGCCGCGGTCGATCCACCGCCGACGCCCTTTCTCGCCTGGGTGGTCGTGTGGTTCGCCCTGATGCTCTTGCTGAGCATCTGGAGCTTCAGGACAAGAGAGATCTAGAGCCAAGGCCACACTCCCTCCCCCTTCAGGGGGAGGGTCAGGGTGGGGGTGGGGACCCTATGGGTACAGGCCTCGCTCTCGCGTCGCGCCGGCGACGCGTGACACCGCCTGCACGTACGCCGCCATGCGCATGTCGAGCTTGCGCTCGAGCTTCGTCTTCAGGACTTCGGAGAACGCCCTGGAGAGGATCGCCTTCAGCTTCTGGTTGACCTCGTGCTCAGACCAGAAGAATGACTGCAGATCTTGCACCCACTCGAAGTACGAGACCGTGACGCCGCCCGCGTTCGCGAGGATGTCCGGCACCAGGAAGATGTCGCGCTCGCGGAAGATGGCATCCGCCTCCGGTGTCGTCGGCCCGTTCGCGCCCTCGACGATCAACTTCGCCTTAACGTCACGCGCGTTGCGGGATGTGAGCTGATTGCCGATGGCGGCGGGGACGAGCAGGTCGCAGTCGACGCCCAACAGTTCCTGGTTGCCGATCTCCTGCGCGCCGGGGAAACCTATCAGCGTCTTCTCACGCGCGCGGTACTCGAGCACGCGCTTGATCGAAAGACCTAGCGGGTTGTAGATGCCGCCGTAGTCCTCGGAGACGGCAACCACGGTGCAGCCCGCCTCCTCTAGGAGCTTCGCGCTGATGCTCCCGACGTTGCCGAACCCCTGAACGGCGACGCGGGTTTGATGAGGGTGGCGATTCAGGTGCTCGAGCGCGGCGACCGCACAGATCGTGACCCCTCGACCCGTCGCCTCGACGCGGCCGAGCGACCCACCGACCTCGATCGGCTTGCCGGTCACCGACGCGGGGACCGAGTAACCGAGATGCATCGAAAGCGTGTCCATGATCCAGGCCATCGTCTGGCCGTCGGTGCCCACGTCAGGCGCGGGGATGTCGCGATCGGCGCCGATCAGGATCGAGATCTCGGTCGCGAACCGGCGCGTCATGTGCTCCAGCTCATTGAGCGAGAGCTCCCTCGGGTTCACGACGATGCCGCCCTTCGCGCCGCCGTACGGGATGTTGACCACGGCGCACTTCCAGGTCATCCACATGGCGAGCGCCTTGACCTCGTTCAGCGAGACGTCCGGGTGATAGCGGATTCCGCCCTTGGCCGGACCGCGGTTGATGTTGTGCTGCACGCGATAGCCGGTGAAGACGCGAAGCTTGCCGTTGTCCATCCTCACCGGGAAGTGGCATGTGAACTCGCGCTGTACCTCTCGCAGCACCTCGCGCAGCCACGGTTCGAGCGTGATGATCTCCGCCGCCTCGTCGAACTGCGACTGGGCCGTACGCCATTCATCTGCCTCGACGACGGGCTTGAGCTGGGTCGCGCTCACATCAACACAGATGATCGCGGATATTCGGCATCTGGGTCACAGATTACGTTGACGCACGCGGGCAGACCGGACTTGAACGCCCGTTCGAGGGCCCCCCGGATCTGGTCCGGCCGGTTGACGACCTCGCCGTGCCCTCCAAGCGCTTGGACCACCTTGTCGTATCGGGTCTGGGGACCAAGGTCGGCCGCGATGCTGACGCCCAGCATGCTCTGCATCGGGTGCTTCTCAAGCGCCCAGATGCCGTTGTTGCCTACCACGCAAACCACGGGGATGCGGTGCCGGACCATGGTGTCGAACTCCATCGCGGAGAACCCGAATGCCCCGTCGCCGGAAAGCAGCAGCACCTGCCGGTCGGGATGGGCGAGCTTGGCCGCCATCGCGTAACCGGGCCCGGAACCCAGACAACCGAAGGGCCCGGGATCGATCCACAGTCCAGGTTTGGGGCGCTCGATCAGGCGGCCGGCGAAGGAGATGAAGTCGCCGCCGTCGCCGACCAGGATGGCGTCGGCATCGCAGAAGCGGTCGACCTCGGCGATCAGCCGCGCGGGGTGGACTGGCGAGGAATCGGACCGCGTCATGACCTCGTCGCGACGCCGCGATGCGGTCTCTGCGGCGCGGAGGCTTTCGAGCCAGGCGGTGCGCTCGTGGGTGCCGGCGACGGCCGTTACCAGCGCGGCGAGGGCGGCCTTCAGGTCTCCATAGATCGCCACGTCCGACGCCCTGTGCTTGCGGTGGCTGTCAACGTCGACGAATACGAGGCGCGCGTCTTCCGCGAAAACGGGCGGCTGTCCGAAATTGAGCCGGAAATCAAGCAGGGCGCCGACCACGACGATGAGGTCGGCCTCACCGAGCGCCGGTCCGCGCGCCCGGGGGAAGAACAGCGGATGGCCTGGAGGCAGCATGCCGCGCGCCATGCCGTTGACCGACAGCGGAAGGTGCGCGGTCTCGACCAGGGCCCTCAGCTCGCCTTCGGCGTGGGCCCACCACACGCTGCCACCCGCGATCACGGCGGGCCGCTCCGCATTACGGATCAATCGAGCCGCGTGCTCCACCAGGCTCGGGTCGGGTGACGGCCCAAGGTCTGGCGTCAGGTGCTCGGTGGCTTCGGGCACGTCCGCCGCCCCGAAGAAGATGTCGAGCGGGACGTCCATGAACACGGGTCCGGTCCGCCGGCTCAGCGCGGTGCGCATGCACTCGGCCGCGAGACCGAAAGCCTCTTCTGGCGAGCTCAGCGTGACCGACTTCTTGGTCAGGCTCCTGACGACTTCCACGTGGTCCATCTCCTGGAGTGAGCCCATTCCCCACCTGGCGACCGGCGCGCGACCACCGATGACGAAGATCGGACTGTCGCCCGACTGCGCCTGGGCGAGCGCCGAGGCTGAGTTGGTCACACCGGGCCCGGCGGTGACGGCCGCGACACCGACTTCGCGTGTCACCTTGGCCCAACCCTCGGCCGCGAATGCGGCGGACTGCTCGTGGCGCACGTCGATGATCCGGATGCCGTGCTCGGCGGCGCCCGTGAGGATCGGCCAGATGTGTCCGCCGTTCAGCGTGAAGAGATGACTGACGCCGGCGCGCTTGAGCGCGAGGGCGACGAGCTCCCCGGTGTTAACTGAATCGCGCACTTATTGAGCGAGTGCGAATGGCATCGCCGGCGTGTTGAATGCGGCCTCCGGGACGCCCTCGCGGGCGATCACGATCACCCCGCCCGACGCCTTCAGCGCCTTGCCCAGGAGCGCCACGGCCCCGCGCGCGACGGCGGCGGCGTCCATGCCGTGTTGGAGCTCGACCACGATCAGCCTGGCCAGTGCCAGACGGAGGAAGGCTTCGCCATGGCCGGTGCCGCAGACAGCGCCGAAGCGGTCGTCTGCGTAGAACCCGGCGCCTGGAATCGGCGAATCGCCGATGCGGCCGGGCAGCTTGCCATTGATGCCGCCGGTGGAAACCGCTACAGCCAGGCGCCCCTCCGAGTCGCGTGCCACCGCGCCCACCGTGTCCGCCCCGTGCTGGAGCTGTTGGCGCTTGCGGTCGGTGATGAAGATCGCCGGGTCGCACATCTCGATTCCGTGCTCGCGCGCGAAGCGTGACGCTCCATCTCCGGCGAGCAGGACGTGCCGGCCGTCGCGCATGACCTCCAGCGCGAGATCGATCGGGTGGCGCACGTCCTTCAGCCCGGCGACTCCGGCCGCGCGCAGCTCACCGCCCTCCATCACGCCGGCATCGAGCTCGACGACTCCGTCGAGGTTCAGGCAGGCGCCGATGCCGGCGTTGAGCAGCGGCTCGTCCTCCATGTGCCGGATCGCGGTCGCCACCGCGGCGAGTGCGCCTGTGCCGATCTCAGACCAGCCCGCGTCACGTGCTCGCTCGACGGCGGCCTGCCGGAGGGCGCGTTCCCCTTCAGGGACCGGCCCCGCGCCGCCGTGGACGATCAGCGCCGGCCGGGCCACAGCGTCAAGGACGGGCGCCGGCGCCCGTCTCTAAAGAGCTTGCGGCGCTGGCCAGCTTTCGCGGCGTTCGAGCATGCGGCGCTCGGCGATCCGGCGGTCGAACGGGAACGCCCCGCGGCGGCCGGCGGTCGCCCGCACAGGGTCGCGCCTCTCGGCGTACCTCCGCTCCACCCCAGAACGCCTCACGGCCTCACGCCTTTCGGGCCCGCGCGGCAGCAGCAGCGTGTCGCTCAAAACCACTCCCTCCCCTCGAATCGACATTAGACCGTGATGCTATCGCACGCGACGGTCAAATGCGCTCAGCTTCTCATCGATCTTGCGCTCCGACTGCCGCCGCTCGAGCTCGTCGCCGGGCCCAAGGTCGACAAAACGGGCGTAGCGGGCGAGGCGAGGATGGACCTCAGCGACGCGGCGGAACATCTCCTGGGCCACCCACCGGTAGTCGGGGTGGCCCTGCGGCGTGGTCCTGAGCTCGCACAGGTGGTACACCTCGCGCAGGTTCGCTCGCAAGTACCACCGGACGCGGAAAGCAAGCGGCACGAGGTACTGCGCGAGCGCCGCACCGGCGTCCCGCTCCAGCGTCTGGTGCACGGCGGCGGCCGCCTCGACGGCGGCGGCAAAGGGCCCTGCCATACCGAGTTCCGCCAGACCGGGTGGGAGGTCGTAGCCCAGCGTGGTGCCCAGAAGCTGGCGGTCCTGGGTGAGCATGCGGTGGCGGTGCAGGTCGCGGTAGGCGCCAAAGTTGGCGACGATCTCGAAGGTGTACTGCGCGTGCTCAAGCGCGCGCGGCGCGCGCTGGCGCCGGTTGGCGCGATCGCCCAGCAGCGTCTCGAGGACCTGCGCGGGGTCGCCAGCCTGCTGGTCGAGGCTCGCGTCGGAGTGCTGGAACAGCGCCGCAGCCACCACCTTCCGCTCGGCATCCGGGTCGTGCTCGAGGAGCCGCACGCTGGGCCCGGGCACGGTGTCACGCTCGCCACGCCGGGCCAGGTTTGCCGTCTCGACTCGGATCCTCGCCATCCGCTCAGCCGAGGGACGGCCGTATCGATCGTCGAGCGCCCGCTTGACGAAGGCGGGGATGACAAGCGCCAGCTCGCGATGCAGGTCGGTGGCCAGCTGGCGGCATTCCGGAAGCTCGTTCGCAGCCAGCTTCGTGATCAGGTACTCGAATGCACGGCCGTTGCCGAACAGGCCGAGGTTGGTCAGGGTCCCGGCCGGGAGCAGGCCGCGAAGTAGGTCGAGCGCCTTGGCCCTGGTCGCCGACTTCCAAGCCCGGTCGGTCTCGCCTTCTTCGAGCGGAAAGCGCTGTCGGATGGCGGCTGTCACGGGTTCCACCAGGCCGCTGTAGGCAGCGAAAAGGGCGTCAGCCGCGGGCTCGTAGTCGGGATGAGCGAGCTCGGGGCCGCGGTAGAACAGATGGCGGCCGTCCGGGCCAGGGCGATCGAACCGGACGTAACGCGTCGACTTCTCGAGGGGAGAGATCCCAATCCGGCTGTCCTCGAGCGCCTTGGCCGCAAGAGTCGAGGTTCGCTCGACTGCGAGGTGCGCTCCTGCGAGCTCCGCGACCGAGTCGTCCCCGTAACCGACGAGGACTCGCTCGTAGAACTCCTCGGCGCGGCGGACGGCCACCATGTCGTCATTCTCCGAAGGCTTCCCGGCGAGCGCGTCAAACCCGGAGTCCGGCTCGTTGATGAACTCATCCAGCAGGACCCGCCGCAGGCTTTTCTCGGTCCGCGAGTAGCGTGAGAAGAGCGCCCCTTTGACGACCTCCGGCAGGTTGCGCAACGCGAACACCGGCCGGTCAAGGTTTGTGAAGTACCGGCCGAGGAGGGCGGATTCGGCGGGTGTGAACTCGGTCCCGGGCATCTATCTATCGTATCCCCGGCACAACATCTGGGGGCCAAAAGATCCCGGACCCCAGTATCTGGGCGGGCAAGCCAGGAGTTGTCCCCGAC